>CAXTTX010000070.1:0-520 GCA_964247045.1 uncultured Verrucomicrobiales bacterium
ACTGGCTCAAATGGCTCTCCAACCGGAGCGGATATCGAACTGACCGAGGTCGTGCTTCGCTCGATCGGTGTGTCGTCGATCGAATACCATCCGACATCGTTCGACGAATTCCTGCCCGGCGTGCGAGAGGGTCGTTGGGACATGAATGTCCCGATTTTCAACACGCCTGAACGTGAAAAGCACGTGACATTCAGCGTGCCGGTGTGGGCGCTCGGCGATGGTTTCTTGGTTCAGCAAGGCAATTCAAAAGCATTGACGAGCTACAAAGCCGTGGCCGCGCGAAGCGATGCCCGGCTGGGCCTTGTTGCGGGTCAGGTGCAGATCGACTCCGCGAAGTCCGCTGGTGTGAACGGAAGCCAGATCGTGATCTTTAAGGATCAGCAGGCCGCTGTCGCCGCGTTGCTTGAGGGAAAAATCGATGCTTACTCAGCCACGGCCGTCGGAAATCGCGTCCTTGCTGGTGCGAACAAGACTCTTGAAACAGTCGCGCTCGAACCACGCGAGGGCGGTAGAGCACTCG
>CAXTTX010000070.1:530-1776 GCA_964247045.1 uncultured Verrucomicrobiales bacterium
GGCTTCTCGGTTAATAAAAATAGTGATCAACTCGTGCAAGCCGTGAACGAGCAACTTCGCAAATATCTCGGTTCGCCCGACCACCGCGCCCGCATGGTAAAATATGGAATCACGAACACCGAGATAGATGCCGTCGTCCCGGACAAGTGAACCAAGCCTCTATTTGATTGGTAGCGTCGGTTAGATGCGACTTCATGCTCGCGTCAATTTGCGAGATGGCTTCCCAAATGATGCCTGGGAAATCAGTAATAGGGAGCAGATCCGCCTCCTCGGCCAAGGATAGATTAGCAAGCTGCCAAAATTACTCACCTATTGAAATCCAAGCATCGTGGAGGACTTGATTCGTGCGTTCCGGCGGCTACGTTCACCCCACGCGGCTCACCGGGAGTTCCAAAACACCGCGCCTTTTTCCTTATCCATGAAACGTTGCTGGCTTCACATCGGCATGCACAAGACGGGTTCGACGGCGATCCAGCGCAGTTTCGAAAAGGCGGCACTTCCCCCCGGATGGAAGTACCTGACGGTCGGGGGCAGCCGCAACATGGGCGGCGCGCTTTACGCGATGTTCTCCAGCCAGCCCCACCGCTACCATTGGTTCATGCGGCGCGGACAAACCCCGGAAGAGGTTGCCGAGGCCGGGCAGTCCCTGCGCGCGGAATTGGCGGAGACCATCCGTACCTGTGAAGCGGACAACCTCATCATCTCCGGGGAATCTCTCTCCCTCATCGACAACGCGGGCATCCTGCGCCTAAGGGATTTTCTCCAGGACCTGTGCGGGGAGACCCGCGTCATCGGATACGTCCGCGCTCCCCTCGCCTTCAAACTGTCCTTCTTCCAGCAGCGGCTGAAGCACAGCGACTGCCCTTTCGACTTCAGCGACTTCAGCCCTTGTTATCGCAACCGTTTCAAGAAGTTCGACACCATCTTCGGCCGGGCCAACGTGCTGCTGAAGAAATTCGATCCCGCGCTCTTGAAGGACCGCTGTGTCGTCTCGGATTTCTGCGAATGCATCGGCTTGAAGGTGCCCGCGGGTTTCGTCGTGGAGCGCGCGAACGAAAGCCTGACCCGCGAGGCCTGCGGCCTCCTGCTCGCCTATCGCCGCTTCGGCCCGGCCTACGGAATCGGGGAAGAGGCCATCAAGGAGCAGAACCAGATCATCGCCCCGCTCATCGCGATGCGCGGAACCCGCTTCAAGGTCGCCGCAAACTTGCTCGAGCCCAGCGCGCGCGAACGGGATGACCTCAAG
>CAXTTX010000070.1:1786-6367 GCA_964247045.1 uncultured Verrucomicrobiales bacterium
CGTGTCTTTGCGGGAAGCGCTGGAAAACGACGGGGACGAAATCCAATCGGAGACGGAACTCCTCGATATCCCCCGGTCCGCCTGCGTGGAGTTCGCCGCGAGTTTCGGAAACTACCACGGCATCCCCATTTCGCAGGCAATCATTCCCGTCCATGATCCGGTCGATCCACGGGTAGCTTCCGAATTCATCGACGCCTGCCGCGAACTGTGGAGAGAAAGGATCAGGAACAAGGCCGCCAAGGGCACGTCACGCCCGAAGAAACGCCTGCGCCTCCTCACGCGCTGTTGGAAGTATCTGAAAAAGGCCCCGGGCCGGCTCTCCGGCGGATCGCCGCTCAGATGACGCCGTTCATGCAATGGTATTCTCCGGAGGCCTTCAGGGCATTGATGAGATTGTTCAGTGACTTCATCGCCTGCCGCGGGACGCTTTCATAGGTTCTCGACCCGATGTGCGGGGTGATCACGCAGTTCGGCGCCGTCAGCAAGGGATGATACGCGGGCGGCGGCTCGATATCAAGGACATCCGCACCATAGCCGCCCACCTTGCCGCTGTGCAAGGCCTCCACCAGGTCTTCCGTTTCCACGATCTCACCGCGGGCACAGTTGAGGATAATGACGCCGTCCTTCATCAGCGCGATGTTGGAACGGCGGATCATGCCACGCGTTTCGTCGGAGAGAAAGCAATGGAGCGATATCACGTCAGACTCCGTTAGAATCTCCTCCACCGCGTGGCAGCGGTCGATGCCGTGGCCCGATGCGAAGTCCTCGTCCCAGTGGGGATCGTGGGCAATGACATCCATGCCGAAGGCCTTCGCCCGCACCGCCACCTCCTTGCCAATGCGGCCCAGCCCGATGATGCCCAAGGTCTTGCCGAAAATCTCGTGGCCCGTCAGGCGCAGCCACTCTCCCTGCCGCGCCGCCGCGGCCGTGGTGACAATTCGCTTCGAGATTCCGAGCAACAACCCGAAGGTGTGCTCCGCGACCGTCGTGTGATTGACTCCCGGCGTGAATAGCACGGGCACCCCGAACTCACGCGTGGCCGGGATGTCGATCTTGTCGGTGCCGATGCCATACTTGGAAATCACCTTCAGCCGTGGCAGCGCTTTTTCGAGCACGGCGCGGGTGATGGGATCATCTCCGCAGAGGAAGGCGTCGAAGCTACCGGCCAGTTCCAGCATCCGCTTTTCCGACAAGGGTCCACGTTCCCGGGCGACATCCCAGCCCTGGGATTCCATCAGTTCATGATGGGGTCCGGGCGTATCCTGGTAACTGCAACTGGTCAGTAAAACTCGCATGGAAAAATCGGTTGCTAAACGATGTGTCTCAGATGGATGGGTCGCCGCCTGACCCCTGGGCCATCTCGCGCCTTTTTTCGACGGCCTGCCTTTTCAACTCCTTGCGAACAAGATTCGCCTCCATCTTCGCTTTCCGCGCCGCTTCCCGCTTCCGGGCAATCCGCTCGGGATCCTTCCGGGACGGCTCGTCCTTTCGCTGGAGCCTCACGTACTCCGTGTAGGCCGCGATCCCGTCGTTGATATCCGGATAGAAATCCGCCTTCCCGTCGCGGAGGAAGAGGGCACATTCGCAGGCTTGGCGCAGGGTCTTGAGGTTGTGCGAGACGAAGATCAGCGAGGCCCGCTTGCGGATCTCGGCGAATGCGGCAGAAGCCTTTTCCCGGAAGATCGCGTCGCCCACCGAGGTGAGTTCGTCCACCAGATAGACATCGAAATCGAAGGCCATGGAGAGGCCGAAGGCCAGCCTCGCCCGCATGCCGGAGGAATAGGTGTTGATCGCCATGTCGAAATATTCCCCGAGTTCCGCGAACTCCGTCACCTGGTGGATCACATAGCGTTGCTGGTCCTTGTTGAGCCCGTTGATCCGGCACACGAACACGACGTTTTCCCGGCCGGTGAGCGAACCTTGGAAGCCCGAGGAAACACCAAGCGGCCATGAGACGTTCGCATCCGTGATGATCGTGCCGCTGTCCGCCGGCTCCGCCCCGCCGATCAGGCGCAGCAAAGTGGATTTGCCCGAACCGTTGGGCCCGAGAATGGCGAGGTTCGAGCGGCTTGGGATGACCAGCGACACATTGGTAAGCACGTGCCGCCGGCCGCCATTCACCTGATAGGTTTTCGTAACGTTCCTTAGTTCGATCATGGGTCGGAAGGTTGGGGTTTGGAAATCGCGGCGGCCTCGATCTTCAGGAGAAGTTCCTCCGTTCGCTCCACGTCCCCGCCCAACTCCAGCGCCTTGCGCGCGAGTGATCGGGCGCGGTCGACGCGTCCTCTTCTCAAGTTCAATTTCGCCAGGTTGCGGACATACTCCGCGGAGCTTCCCCGCGCGCTCTTGTCAAAGGCGGGAAATGGCAGGCCATCGAAGAACCCCAGCGTCGCGCCTTTCAGGGCACCCGTGTCCCGCAGGTAGCGGGTGATCGAGTGGCCGCAATAGGGATAACGGAGAATTCTCGCCTGGGGAAAACTGGCCGCGAGCGATTGCTCCACGTAACGGCCATCCTCCTCGTTCTTCGGATCATAGGCGATCGTCGGGCTGGAATCCGGATTCCACGGCATCTCATACTCGTGGATGAAGAGCTTGTGGTTTGCATAACGCTTCCCGGCATACTTCGGATGAAGGGGATTGCGCGGTGCGGTGGCCAAGATACGGCATCCCGGCAACCACGAGGCGTAATAAAGGCAGCAGTACGCACCCAGGCTCTGCCCGAGCGCAACCACCTCCCGGTAGCGCGCGGCAAGCGGTCCCGCGAGTCGCAGGAAATCATCGCGCCGCAGGTCCTGGTGGAAGTCTTCCTTGCCCCGCTTGCGGACGGCGAGGAAGTCCGTGATCCGCGGGCTGAGGGGGCGGTAGGCAAAAGGCTCCTTGTCCCAGTTCTGCTCCATCAGGTCGAAGGTGATCGCCAGATGTTCCGGCTCGGCAATCTTGCCCGTCGCGGGATCGAAGAGCTTCTGATAGTATTCGATCCGCGTCTTGCCGTTGTCGAAAAGCACCAGGCGGCTGTAGCCATCGGCCAAGGTCGCTTCCCACGCGGCGTCGCGCGGGCGATAGTGTTTCTCCAACAGCGCCTTCGCCGCGTCACCGCTTCCGGCGAGCCGCAATCCGCCCGCGCACGCGGCAAGAATGGCCACCTGCCGGGACCGCTCGATTCCGGGCTGTTCCGCCGCCACCACCAGTTTCTCCCACCTCGCGGCATCATTGCGGAGCGCGGGATCCAGAAGCTCAAGCCGGGCCTTGACGATCTCAAGGGCAATGCTTCCGCCCCGGACCGCGAGCGCCTCCTCCAGCACGCGCATCGCTTCGCCTGGCTGACCGAGGCCAATGAAAACTTTTACCAGCCTGGCGGCGGAGCCATCACGCTCCGGAGTCGCCCCTAGCAAACGTCCCAGTTGCTCCAACCGCTCGATCGCCGCGCCCCAGGTCTTCCGCCGGACCGCTGTCTCGGCATGCTCGGACAGCAAGCCGGCATTCGCCGGATACTGCCGCGTTGCTTCCTTGCCGAGCGCCTCGGCCTCGTCGAGCACCTTGGCGTTGCGCAGTTTGGAAATCCTTTGGATCAAACCTGCCACAACGGCGTCGTCCGCCTTTCCTGTTTTCATGAAAATCGTGCTCATGCGTTTACCGGCTCGAGTCCGGTCACTTTGGATTCCGCCGGGCGCGCCGTTGCCGAAGCGATCTCCGCGAACGATTCTTCGCGCGCCTTCAACAGGGCATCGCCAAGCGTGGTGCCCGGCGGGCTGCAGGTCGGGATGAAAATTTTCCGCGTCTCGGCCGCCGCCTTGGCACAAGCCTTGAGCATCCTGCCGTCCTTCCGGTACAGGCGCTTGAGGTAGGACAACACCTCTTCGGATTTATCCGCCGCGAACCCGATACGACCCAGATAGGCTTCACCGATGATCGAGTTGTCAACCTGCCTCCGCAGCCAGATGAGTGGTACACCTTGGAGAATCCCCGGGACCGCGGCGGTCGAGTAACCGGTGACCATCGCCAGCGTGTCCTGATATTCCACGGACTCTCCCGGTTCCAGGAAACGGATGCGTCCCGGCGCGGCGTCCAGAAGTTTCGTCTTCATCCGATCGCAAACGGGAAAATTCGGGTGCTCCTGATAGACGACCGCCACCTTCTTCAAGCGCGTGGCGATGTCCGTGCCCAGCCGCACCATGCCTTCCATGTTGTCCTCGTAGGCTTGCAACAGGATGACCACCTGGGTCAGCGGTTCGTGCCCCTCCTTGGGAATCGCTCCACGCCCCTGGGCGAAGTTCCGGTGATAGGTGTGGATGAGGTTCTCGCGCATGCCCTGCCGCAGGAATTCATCCCTGGAAACCTGGTCGAAGACCACACAGCGGTCGGGAATGTGGAGATTTTCCCCATCGTCCACGATGAACTGGTTGGAGGTCCTCAGGTCCGTGCAAATGCGGTCCGCCACATAGATCACCCTGCCGCCACGCTGGCGGGCACAGGCCGTGAAGTGCCGCGCGGTCTTCGCCGCCGCGTCCGCCTGGATCACCACCCCCGGGCGCAGGGCGTCAAAGAAACGCTTGTAGCACCTCGAGACTTCGAGCGGGAACG
>CAXTTX010000070.1:6377-15866 GCA_964247045.1 uncultured Verrucomicrobiales bacterium
CGTTGCATTTTTCCAAGGCGGAACTGAACTCGTCGTAGATATAGCCGGAGAGGAAATCCGGTGCCTCCTGCTGCAACCTCCGCAACACGCGCCGTTTCCGCTTCCGCTGACCGCTCCGGCGGAACTGGGTTTTCCACAGCAGCCACGGCGGAATCAGGAAATTGACCACCACGCAGCCATCCGCGGGATTCTCACGCATCCGTTTCAACGCGTGGAAAGCCCACGCCATCGCCGGGTAGCTGTAGGCCTGCCCCGGCCGCGCCAGATGACTGAAGGGAATGATGCTCTCTCCGCTTTCCCCCCCTCCCGAAAACGCCGTGCCATACTTCCACTTCATGTAGGAGCCGACATCGCGGTTCTTGCCCAGCCGCAGGTCGAAATAGACGAAAACATTCTTGTCGCCATCCAGCCGCCGCAACAGCGGAAAAGCCATCATCTGATAGACGATGCTGAAGATCACCCGCGCCAGGATCGGCAGCGGCCACAGGAGGAGGATCGCAACATCCAGCAAATGCCCCACCGGACGCTTCAGCCAGGGACGGCCCGTCAGCCGCCTCAGTAATGCGGAACGAAAATCCTCCATCCGCTTCACCGGTTGGTTCACAAACGCACCGGGTCCTTGCCGTCCTGGCCGGCACGCCCCGCCGATCTTCGGTTTCGGCGCGATGGTCCCGGCCACGGCCGGATGATAGTCCATCCGGATGCCCAGATTCTCGCAAAGGTTCTGGAGCAGCTTGCGCGAGGCCCAGTTCAGTGAAGCCTCGACCGACAGGACCAGTTCGCCCAACGCGTCCTCACCCTGCGCGCGCGCGTGCCCCGCACCCAGTTCGATCAGTTTGATGCAGGTCAGCGCATGAAGGAACTCGGATTTGCTGTCGCTCGGCGCGGTCTTGGTATCGGCGAAAGCCACGTTAGCGATCCCGATCCATCCTTCCGCCTGGTAGCGCTTGCTGCATTCCAGGAAGGTGTCGTTCACCCCGCGCATCGCCCTGCGGCGCAGATCCACCCGCGCCGCTTTGCTCCAGCGCCGCGGCAACTCCACCTTGAAGCGGTACTGCTCGCAGTCCTTTACCGTCGCGACAACCCGGATCCCGTCGATCGCTTCATTCATCGGAGTAGTCTTGGAAATCGTTTGCCTGGATGCTGTTCAGATACCAGGCGCTCGCCGCCACATCGATCCACGTGTGGATGTCGCGGCCTGTCACCCAGAGACGCTCGATCAGGAAACAGCGCTCTCCCAGCCACACCCATGGTGAGGGCCCCTTCTGCTCGATCGCGCATTGCTTCTTGAATCCCCACACGCCCTGGTCGTAGAAATAGACCGTCGGGTAGGATTGCCGGTTGGAGCCGGCCTTCACGTCCAGGAAGGATTGCAGGTAACCTTCTTCGGAAACCTGCAGCGCCCGGTAGGGATGGTCATCCTGTGCCTTCCACGCGGAAGCGCAGGAATCTCCCTTGTTGCTTTCCAGCACGCTGAAGGCGCGGTCGATGAGACCGGGTGTCACCATCACCGTGTTGCCCAGCAGCACCACGAAGTTCTCCACCTCCGGATGCAGCTTCTCCACCTCCAGCACCGCATGGCGGATCACGTCCTTGTGCTGGCTTTCCGGAGTCGCCAGTTCGGCAGGCCGGTCGATGATCGCGACACCTTCCTTTTCGGAGAGCTTCTTGATCAGCGGGCACTCGGTCGAAACGAAAACCTGGTCAACGTGGCTTGCCAGCTTCGCCGCGCGGATCGGATAGCAGACCACCGGCACTCCCAGGATCGGGATGACGTTCTTGTTCTGCACCGTGGTGTTGCTTCCTTTGGCTGTGACAATGACTGCGTTTTTCATAAAGGGTGGTAGGGCTTGACCGCGGGGTTTTCCCGTGGGCTAGAGTAAACTTTCGGGATCACGTGGAATCAGGTCCTGCTCCGCCAGCCACGCGGAGTTGTAGAGCTTCGACTGGTACTTCTGGCCCGTGTCGCACAGGATCGTCACGATGGTCTTTCCCGGCCCATGGCCGCGCGCGTAACGCACGGCACCCGCGACATTGATGCCACTGGAAAGCCCCAGGAAGAGCCCCTCCTCCCGCAGCAGGTGATGGATGATCGAAACCGCCGTCGGGTCGTCGATCTGATAGGCCTTGTCGACGACGATGTCGCTGATGTTTCTCGTCACGCGGTTCTGGCCGATTCCTTCCGCGAAGGAATCCCCCTCGCCGGAGTCCAGCACCTGGCGGGTGAACCAAGACCACATGGAGGCTCCAAGCGGGTCGGCGCAGACGCAGGCGATCCCCGGGTTCTTGCTCTTGAGAAATAGCGAGGTGCCCGCCAGCGTTCCGCCCGTGCCGATGGAGGCGACGAAGGCATTCACCTCGCCCTGGGTCTGCGCCAGGATCTCAGGACCGGTGGTATCGAAGTGCGCCTGCCGGTTGGCGAGATTGTCAAATTGGTCAGCCCAGAACCACCCCTTGCTCACCGCCAGCCGCTTCGCGATGTGGTTGTAGTTGTCCGGGTCGCTGTAGGGTTTGGCCGGAACGATCATGACCTCCGCACCCAGCGCGCGCAGCAGCGAGATCTTCTCCGGCGACTGCGTCTCGGGGATCACAATGACCGTCTTGTAGCCCCGCGCCTGGCCGATGATGGTGAGCCCGATGCCCGTGTTCCCGGCCGTTCCTTCCACGATGGTGCAGCCGGGAAAAAGCAGCCCGTCCCTCTCGGCCTGGGTGATGATCCCCAGCGCGGCCCGGTCTTTCACCGATCCGCCGGGATTCATGAACTCCGCCTTGCCGAGGATTTCACATCCCGTCAGGTCGGAAAGACGGTTCAAGCGGATGAGGGGAGTGTTCCCCACATGATGACTGATACCATGGTAACTCATGCCTTGGTGAAGGTAATGAATGATGTTGTTAGATTGACCAGGAAAGGCCCGCCGGACTGCGGTCGAGCTTGTTGTGGATGGAAAGGTTCTTCTCCTCGTAGATCACCAGCGAGTCGGGGGGCACGCTCTGCATCAGGAAAACGTTCGCACCGATCGTCGAGTTCTGGCCGATCACGGTTTCACCGCCGAGGATCGTGGAATTCGGATAGATCGTGACGTTGTCCCCCAGGTTCGGATGGCGCTTTAATCCTTTGATCACGTGTCCGGCGCCGTCTTTCGTGAAAGTCCGCGCTCCCAGGGTCACCCCGTGGTAGATCTTGCAATGGTTCCCGATGTTGCAGGTCTCGCCGATGACGACGCCCGTCCCGTGATCGATGAAAAAATGCGCGCCGATGCTGGCCCCAGGGTGGATATCGATTCCGGTGCGGCTGTGGGCCCACTCGGTCATCATCCGCGGGATCATCGGCGCCCCAGCGCGGTACAGGCGGTGCGCCAGCCGCTGGATCGAGATCGCCTCGATGAAGGGATAGGACAGGATGATCTCCTCGTGGCTCCGGGCGGAAGGATCGTTGTTGTAGGCCGCGGCGATGTCCGTCCGCAATACCTCGCGAACGATATGCAGGGCGCGGCAGAACTTCTGGACGATGGGCTCGGTCTTTCCCGTCGGCTGCCGCGGATTCCCGATGCGGACGCTCTTCCGCACCTGGTCCTCCAGCAAAACGATGAGATTCGCCAGCCGCTTGGAGGTCAATTCCGGCAGCGAGCTTTCGCGAACGACGTCCTTGTCATGGAAGCCGGGGAAGAGCAGTTGCAGCAGGCCCTCGCAAATCTCACCCACGGCATGCTTCGAGGGCAGATTGAGCGATTCGCCCGGGTTGAGACCGCCGAAATTCTGATAGGAGGCGATCAACTTGCGGACCACTTCCTCATGCGCCGTGGAGTCATCCGCCATTCCCGCGGGAGATTGCTGGAGCGCGCTCATTTCGGAAGCCTCCTGTTCCACGGGGCTTTTGCCAGCAGCAGCCCCATCCCGCACCAGTCGGTGATGCCCGCGAAAACCAGCCACGCCCCGACAAAGCCGGAAAGCCCGAAAAACAAAGGATTCATCAGCCACCCTAACAAAACACCCGTGACAACCAGGCTGCCTGCCCCGATCCGCACCTGGCGCTCCAGCCCGATCACCCGGCTCTCGCCGCGCTCCACGGGCAGACCGGCCCGGATCCACGCCTCGGTCCCGCCATCCACTACCACGGCATTTCCATACCCCGCGTGCACGAACCTCTCGGCGGCCTTTTTCGCGCGCGCACCGCTCTGGCAGAGGATGTAAACCGGCACGTCATCCGGCAATTGTCCGCTATTGACCAGCGCGTAAGGAGATAAGCCATCCAAGGGGATGTTCTCCGCTTCCTTGACGTGCGCGCCGTCGTATTCCACCGGAGTCCTCACATCGATCACCCGGGAAGCCGGCTCGGCGGTAAGCACGCTGGAAAGTTCTTTGGCGGAAATGGTTTTCACGGACACGGCGGGAAAATGGTTCAGGATCGCAGCGTGGCGACGAGCCGCTTCGGGTAGCGGACGAGTTCGAAGGCATCGAGAATTCCGTTCGTGATGATGTCCGCGCGGCCCAGGGTCCGCACCGAGGCACCCTCCCTCTGGATCGTCGCGATGCCGATCGCCGCGGCAGCCAGCATCTTGCGGTCGTTGCGACCGTTGCCGATCGCGATGACCGACTCCGGCCGCAAGGACCGCACGTATTCCAGCTTGGCTTCCGCCGGATCCCTGTCACCGAGGATCGTCAACCGCACCGGCAGCCCGGCGAGGTTGGACTCCGCGAGGCCGAAAGTGTCCGCCGTGACGACATGTACCTCCAGTTCCTTTGCCAGCAGGCCGATGAGGTCATGCACGCCCGGCAGGATCGCTCCGTCCAGCGCCAGGGTCCCGTTGTAGTCGAGAACCAGATGCGCCAGCTTGAAGTGTCCGAAGCCGGGAATGTCGAGGTCGATCATGGTGAAATTCAGCGGCGGGTGATGCGATGCAGCTCGTGAACGAGCGCGTCCACCTCGGTGCGCGTGTTGTAAAAAGCCAGTGAAGGACGGACCGTGCTCTCCACCCCGAAATGCCGCAGGGAAGGCAAGGCGCAATGATGGCCCGCTCTAACTGCAATGCCGTGGTGGTCCAGATGCCGGGCGATACGGGAGTTCTCGATGCCGGGAATCACGAACCCAAGCACGCTTGCCTTCGTCCGCGCCGTTCCGATCGGACGGATTCCGCGCACCTCGGACAAGGCCGCGGTCGCGTATTCCAGCAGCGAATGCTCGTACGCGGCGATGCCGGGAATACCGATGCTGAAAAGATAGTCGATCGCCGCGGCCAATCCCACCACCCCCGCGATGTCCGGCGTCCCTGCCTCGAACTTCTCGGGGGCATTGTTATAAATGGTCCTTTCGAACGTGACGTCCCGGATCATGTGGCCGCCGCCTTGCCACGGCGGCATCGCTTCCAGCAGCGCGGCCTTTCCATACAACGCGCCAATGCCCGTGGGGCCGAACACCTTGTGGCCGGAGAACACGAAGAAATCCGCTCCCAGCGCATGCACGTTCACCGGCAGGTGCGGCGTGGATTGCGCCCCGTCCACCAGCACGGGCACCCCGTGCGAATGCGCGAGCGCGATGATCTCGGCAACCGGCGAAATCGTCCCCAGAGCGTTGGATACCTGCGTCAGGGAAACGAATTTCGTGCGCGCGTTGAAGAGCGCGGGCACTTCCTCCAACAGCAACTCTCCACGGTCGTTGATCGGGATCACCCGGATCTTCGCTCCCGTCTGCCCGGCGAGGATTTGCCAAGGCACGATGTTCGCATGGTGCTCCAGTTGGCTGACGATGATCTCATCATCCGCGCCGATGTTCTGCCTGCCGTAGCTCTGCGCGACTAGGTTGATGGCTTCAGTCGTCCCGCGGACGAAAACAATCTCCTTCGCATCGGCCGCGCCGAGGAACTGGCGGACCTTCTCGCGCCCGGCTTCAAACAAACCGGTGGATCGCTCCGCCAGCGCATGCGCGGCACGGTGGATGTTGGAGTTGTGCCGCCCGTAAAAATCAGAAGTCGCATCCAGCACGCTTTGCGGTTTCTGCGTGGTGGCGGCGTTGTCCAGCCAGACCAGGGGATGACCGTTGACCCGCTGGTGCAACGCGGGAAAGTCCCTCCGGATCCGCTCCACGTCCAGCTCCGCGGGAGCATTCGCGACGGAGCTTTCCAGTGCTTCCGCACCGGGCCAGTCCTCCACCGCGGAATCCGGCAGGAAGTAAAACCGCGAACCAACGGCGGCAGCCTCGGCCAGCGGCAGTGCCGGATGAGACGGCACCTGATAGGCGGCGGGCTTCGCGGCCAGATTGCCGGGCACGGAAAAAGGTTCACCGAACTCATGCGTGTCCCGCGAACCGGTCACGTGCCCGCCCTGCGGTGTCGTATCACGCGGCAGCGCCCGTTCAGGTTCCGCACCCACCACCTTGGGATGCACTGGTGGCGGCGCATCCGCCGCATGCGAGGAAGGAAACCCGCCCGAGAGGTCAACGCCCTTCGAATCACTAACAGGCTCGGCCACGGGCGCGGCTGGCACCGTTGCCGGCGTTTCCGGAATCGCGGAACCCCCCGTCCCCCCCCGGAAAATCTCGTTCGCCAGGCGGGAGATGAGCGCGGTCCCGAACGCATCGTCCGTCGCAACGGGCGCGTCCGCGGAAAACCCGGTGTCCAGCACGGGATCAAGCATAGGTGTGATAGTTGTCGATTGAGACACCATCCAACCGCGCGATCGCATCCTCCCCGAGCTTCGCCACCGAGAAATAGCGGGTCACGAGATGCGCCGCGATGGAATGCTCGTTCGTCCCCATGTAGCGGACGGACAAACCGGGCTCGATCTCGCCGGTGACGCCGGCCTTCTGGAGACCCACGATTCCCCGCTGGTTCTCGCCCACCCGCAGCAGCAGGATGCTGGTCTTGCCCTTCGCGTCCGTGGCCAGCTTGTTGCTCGGGATCAGCGGAATGCCGCGCCATGTTAGAAAAGGCGATCCGAAAAGCGTTACCGTCGGCGGCGGCACCCCCCGGCGCGTTGCCTCACGGCCAAAGGCCGCGATCGCGTCGGGATGGGCCAGGAAAAACGCGGGCTTCTTCCATACCAGCTTGATGAGTTCATCCAGGTCATCGGGAGTCGGCGGACCTTTGCGCGTCTTGATCGTCTGCGACTTCGCAACCACGTTCAGCAGACCGAATTCCGGATGGTTCACCAGTTCGGACTCCTCGCGTTCCTTCACCGCTTCCACGGTGAGGCGCACTTGCTCGCGCAACTGGTCCACCGCGTTCGAATAAAGATCCGTCACGCGGGTGTGCGTGTGGAGCACCGTCTGGATCGAGCTGAGGTGATACTCCTGCGGATCCTCTTCATAGTCCACGAAAGTGGCTGGCAACAACGGCTCGCCGTCATCAACCGTCAACAGATCCACCGCCACGCCATTTTCCTTCCGCTTCACGCGGTTCACCCGGTACACCCCGCCATCCACATCCACCCACGGCAGCAGCTTGTGCAGCCATCGCGGTGTGATGTCGTCCCATTGCGGCGGCGTGACGGTCGCGTTCGCGAGATTTCGGGCGGTCGCCGCGCTCAAGCTGAGCCCGGTCGGTTTGGAAAGCGGTTTGCTGCTCATGACAGTGCGTGAGGAAAAAATGATTTGTTAGATAATTTCGGGCGCTGGACTACCGGGCGGGAAGATCCCGTCTGTTGGAAATACCGGGAGCTGGCCGTCAGAAGCCCGGTCTTCGTCTGATTCTAATCGATTTCCGGGACCTCCGGACGCCTCCCTGCTTCGGGGTCGGCGGGTGTATCAAAAGGGAAAAAGCCGTTGCTCACGCAAGCTGTTCAGCTCTCAAATTTTCCCGATACCCACGTTGATCGGCCGTCCGTTTCACCGTGTTGCCGCCACATCTATTCCAACCAGTTCCAGTGTCAACTTTAAATCATACCATATTGCATAGATTAAGTTGGGAATTACCTTTTGACCCGGATTTATCAACATCCGGTGCCTTTGGGCGCTCCTACCGATCTCTCTAGACAGATCGGCCAACGGGGCCAAAATCGGTTCTCTGGGTAATAAAAATCCTTATGCGGAACCTCGAATGCCTACCGCACACTTTGCATTCAAGCGATCGGATCCGGACAAACCGCCCGCCGCTGGCACTTCAGACAGAACTCCCCCAGATAAAGCTGGTCGATCCACTCCATCAGTTCCCGCAGGTGGCCCACATCCGACGTCAGGAATCCCGCCTCGAAGTTCCTCTTGTGCGCTCCTTTCGCCCCGAGACCCGCCCCCGTCAGGTTGGCTGATCCCACAAACGCCTGCTTCCCATCCATGATGACCGCCTTGGTATGAATCCGTGGACAAAGGATTCGCTCGAACAGGTCGCTGTCGATGAGATTGGGATACTTGTCGAAATCCTCCCGGAATCGCGGCCCCGGTTCCTTGGCATGCATCAACCGGACACTCACCCCACTTTCAACGAGATCGGAGAAAATCTCCAGCAACGGCACAAAGCGGCGGCCTTTCGGAACATGTAAATCCTTGATATCAGCCGTGACAATCCACAGGAACTTCCGCGTCTGCGGCAGCAGTTCCACGATCACCTTCCGGTAGATGGCTTCGTTGAGGAGAAGTTCCATGATGGATTGCCTTCCGTGCGGAACACGACGGTGCGCGACCTACAAATCTTCGCGACGGATTAACCCCTGTTTTTCACTCCTTTAAATACGGCAGCAACTCGGGCACTTCCTCCAAAAAATCCCGCCTCGCCACCCCCCTGTCTTTTGCAATTTCCACGAAGATCACCAGCTTCGGAACATATTGGAGATAGAGCGCCACGTAGTCGATGTCAGAATCCGATCTTATCCGGCATCCAATGCTGGGCCCGGGAGCAACATGGGATTCTTCCGGGTCAAATTCCAAACGATCGGAAATCAGGGATCTGATATCCTCGTTGAATTCAAACTCAAGGATTTGCGGCCCTGTGGCATCAAATTCCCGGCTGTAATCTGTGATGGTTCTCATGGATTCATTGCTGAACGTTGCCAGACCGGGTTTGGAGAAGAAAGAACCGCAAGGGGTGAACCCTGAGCCCTCTTCCTAACCCTGAATCACGGCAAAATCATCACGATTTTCCCCATGCTCGCCCAGTTCGCTACCGACAGCGGCACCCATCTCCGTTCAAAACGCGCTCCCCACGAATCGCTCACCGCCAGTTCCTGCGTCGCCTCGTTGTAGCCGGTGATCATGCAGATGTGATAGTTCGACTCCGGCTTCGGGGCCTTCGCGAATTCCTCCGCGCGGGTGCCGAGTTCCGTCGCGCGGGCCTTCCAATCGGTCACTTTCGCGCGTTCCGCCGTGTCCTTGTCCGCTGCCTCATTGTATTTCTCCACCGAACAGAGCGTCCACATCACCGGGATGCCCACATCGACATAACGCTTGATGTCCCGGATCTTCAGTTCCTTCACTTCCTCTTCCTTGATGCGCCGGCCCTTGCTCAGCACCTGGTGCTTCAGGTTCTCCAGCAGCAGTTCCACCGACGTCCCGCCTCCTACTCC
>CAXTTX010000071.1:0-3535 GCA_964247045.1 uncultured Verrucomicrobiales bacterium
CGGGACCAGGTAGTTGGTGGCCGTGAAGAGGAACAGCGAGAGGATGGCCTTCGCGTAGGTGCCGCGGAAGCCCTTCATCAGTTGCCATAACAGTGCCAGAGGAGCTGTTTTGGATGATGCTTCGTCAGGGGTGGATGGGTCCATGGAGGTGATTCGAGAGAGAGTGGAAGTGAATAAAAAAGCCCGCTGTGAGGGCGGGCGGCTTCCAAACTCAGTCGATCAGCAGCCCGCGGTGGTCGTCGGGGCCGGCTGGACAGGATCTTCCGATCTTCAGACAGCACCCTTTCCTGGAATCATCCAGGAGACCGGGTAGAAGTTGAGACGGAGGTGCTTCATAAAACGTGGGGATTGGTGATCCTGCCCACTGGATAGATGGCCGCGACGGGGGCTGGCAAGGAAAATTCCCGGCGGACCGGCCATAACCCGTTTATGGGGTGTGCGAAGTTCCGTGCAAAGGGCTAGGGTTTCGCGATTCACCCGTTCCGAGATGCGCGTTTCTTTTTCCAGCTTGTCCTTTTTAGCAGTCCTTCTTCCCCTCGCGGCCCCGCTCCACGCCGCGGATTTTCATGTCGCGCCTGACGGCAAGGATTCCAATTCCGGCTCCACCGCCGCTCCCTTCGCGACCATCCAGCGTGCCGAAAAGGCTGCGGCTCCCGGCGATACCGTGCTGATCCGCGGCGGCACCTACCAGATGTCGGACGCCCGCATCGCCCGGACGGAACGCAACATGGCCTTCGTCACCGATCTCGGGAAAAGTGGCAAACCCGGCAAACCCATCCGCTACTTCGCCTGCCCCGGCGAGAAACCCGTCTTCGATTTCTCCGCGGTGAAACCCGAAAACCTCCGTGTGACGGCCTTCAACGTCCGGGCTTCCTGGCTCCATTTCAAAGGCATCTCCGTCAGCGGCGTGCAAGTGACCATCAAGGGCCACACCCAGTCCATTTGCTTCGACAACCAAGGCAACCACAACATCTACGAGCAACTGGAGATGCACGACGGCCAGGCCATCGGCTTCTGGCTCGGAAAAGGCTCGGACAACCTCGTGCTGAACTGCGACGCCTACCGGAACTATGATTTCACTTCCGAAAACGGCCGCGGCGGCAACGTCGATGGTTTCGGTTTCCACGTGCCGAAGGGAAGCACCGGCAACGTCTTCCGCGGTTGCCGCGCCTGGTTCAACAGTGACGATGGGTTTGACCTCATCTCCACCGCCGAACCGCTCATCATCGAAAACTGCTGGGCGTTCTACAACGGCTTCGACCCGACCTTCAAAGCCCTCGCCGATGGCAACGGCTTCAAGCTCGGCGGCTACGGCATGCGGCCCGAGGCCGAGTTGCCCTCGCCGCTTCCGCGCCACGTCATCCGCCAATCGCTGGCGGTCCGCAACCGCGCTTCCGGATTCTACGCGAACCACCAGCCGGGCGGCATCGACCTCGTCAACAACTCGGCCTTCCTCAACACGGTCAATTTCAACCTGCTTGGCCACGATCCCGTGAAAGTCACCGACGTCCCCGGTTACGGCCACAAGCTGAAAAACAACCTCGGCTACAAGGGCCGCCGCGAAGTCTCGAATCTCGAACCCGCCCGATGCGAGGTCGCGGCAAACTCTTTCGATTCCGACATGACCTTCTCGGATAAGGACTTCGAGAGCCTGGATCAGTCCCAACTGATCCTCCCGCGCAAACCGGACGGCAGCCTTCCGGATATTTCCTTCATGAAACTGAAACGCGGCAATCCGGCGATCGACAAAGGCGTGGACACGGGCTTGCCATTCCAAGGAAAGGCTCCCGATCTTGGTGCTTTCGAGTCCGGCCGGTGACGGATCACCGCCTCTATCACAGAAGGAACTTGACCGGGCGGGCGCGAGGCGGTGCATAGGCCCTGCGCCCATGGCATTTCCAAAGGGATTTCTTTTCGGTACCGCGAATGCCGACCACCAGGTGGAAGCCCATGATCCCGGGTGCGAGGATTCGTGGGATCTGTGGGAGCGTTGCCAGGGCCTCACCCCGCGTGGCCGTGGCACGGATTTCGGCAATCGCTATGAAGAAGACGTCGCCGCCGCTGCCGGGCTCGGCTGCAAGTTGTTCCGCTTCTCGACCGCGTGGGCCCGCGTTGAAACTTCGGAGGGCATTTTCGATGAGGAAGCACTCGCACACTATGGTCGCGTTGCGGAATGCATCCGTTCCCACGGTATGAAGGTCATGCTGACCCTGCATCACTTCGTCTGGCCGGTGTGGCTGGAACGCGACTGCGGCGGCATGATCGGCAAGAAGTTTCCGGATCTGTTCGCGCGCTACGCCGACCGTGTTGCGGAGGCCTTGGGTGATCGCGTGGACTACTGGATCACCTTCAATGAACCGAGCCAGTTGACCTTCGGCTATATCAAACCCTGGTGGCAGGCCCGCTACTACATGCCGCCCGGCCTGCCCCGTGGCTCGGAAGTCGACGCCGAGGCCGAGGCCGTGGGAAAACTCATCCCCAATCTCTTCCGGGCGCATGCCCGCGCCCGCCTCACCATCAAGCAACACGATGCCGCGGCAAAAGTGGGCGTGAATCCCCTTGTCACCGGCTTCCCCACCTGGCTGCAAAAACTGATGGACTGGGGTGCTTGCCATCGCGGCCTTTCGGAAGCCCTTTTCAAATTCACCACAAAGGGAGCTCTCGTCAGCGAGAAGGGCGATGTCGACCTCGTCATCGGGGGTGTCACCGCCGGGGATGACATGCGCTTCGATGTGAGCGACCCCTACCTCCGCACGGGAAAAGCGGTGCTCGTCGCCCAATCCCACACCGGCGAAGGCATGGATTCATTGGCGGGCCGGAAAGTCGGAGTCATCGGTATCGGCAACCAGCCCACATCTTGGAAAAAGGACCTGCCTGCAAGCAGCACGAAACAAATCTTCGCCGACTATGCCGCCGCC
Source organism: uncultured Verrucomicrobiales bacterium (assembly GCA_964247045.1). GTDB lineage: Bacteria > Verrucomicrobiota > Verrucomicrobiia > Verrucomicrobiales > Akkermansiaceae > Luteolibacter. The sequence continues at coordinate 2,919 of CAXTTX010000071.1, forward strand.
CGGAAGGCCCTGGCCACGGGAACCGTGGATGCCGTCTACGGCGATGCCTTTTTCCTCGCTCCCGGTCCCGATGACGAGGCTCCCGGCTTCCGTTTCCTTCTAACGGGTCTCAGCGATGAGGCTTACGTCGTCGTCGCGCCCCACGGCCATTGCCAGTTGTTGGAACGGGTCAACCGCGCGGTGCAATCATTCCAAGGCCAGGTCGCCCGCGTTTCCGAAACTCTTCCCGTCTCGCCCGCCGGCCTGGTGACGGAAAAGGCAAAAAGGCCCGTCTCCCTGCACGAGGTCTTGATTGGCGAGGATGGCGACGTGAAGGGCTTGGCGGAAAGCCGCGACATCCGCCGCATCCGCCGCCGTGGTAGGATCCGCATCGGCATCCGGACGGATGCTCCTGTCGAACAGGAAACCGACACCGGGGAAGCGCTGGAGGTGAACCTCGCCCGCCGGATCGCCCATGAAATTTTTCGTGACGAGATGCGTGTGGAGATCGTTCTTCTCGAACCCAGCGAGCGGCTCAAGGTCTTGAAAGCCCCCGGTGGTTGGCTCAACTGGGCGTGGCGCTTCTGGGGCACCACCACGATGATCGGCAATGCGAACTGGTGGTATCTCGGAACCTC
>CAXTTX010000071.1:3545-5519 GCA_964247045.1 uncultured Verrucomicrobiales bacterium
GCCGGCGGGCATTCCCGCGCCCTGGCCGAACGCCTCGGAACCTCCGGCCGCCTGCCGGAAGAACTCTGCCCGGATGAGGCGGTTGGCGCCCAGGACTTCGTGGGACTCGATTACTATTGGGGCCTTCCCACCCACAAGCTTGGCAAATTCCGTCTCTTGGAAGACGCCGCCCGTGGCCGCTTTATCAAGGCGCCCGTCTGGCCGCGCGGCCTCTATCATGCCCTGCGCCGTTTCCACCGCTGGTTTCCCGACCAGGAATTGTTCATCGTCGAAAACGGCAGCGTCCCGGTGGCAAATGGCATCTCCCGCACTGACTACATCCAGATGCACATGGCCCAGGTTGTGGCCGCTCTCAAAAAGGGCGTGCCCGTCAAAGGCTACAACCTCTGGTCCATCACCTCGAACCGCGAGTGGGGCCACCCCTTCGATCCCAACACCGACTTCGGCCTCTTCTTTGTCGATCTCGACAAGGACCCCGACCTGAAACGCATCCCGAGTCCCGAAGCGGAAACCTATCGGGAAATCATCCGGAGCGCGGAATTCATTCCGCCCCCATAGCACCGGTCTTGAAAAGGAGCGCGGAATTCATTCCGCCCCCAAGCACCGGCGATCATGATGCGATTCTCCGCCGAAGTGTGGATCCAACAAAATCCATCCCCCTCACAGCTTCTTCAAATAATCCATGCTCGTCCGGATGCTCACCATCGCATCCGGCGATTGATCCTGCTCCACATGGCAATGCTTCACGCCCGCCGCCTTGGCCGCTTCGATAATCGGTTCCATCGGGATCATTCCCTTGCCGAGCTCCTTGAAGGTATCGTTGGGCACCTCATTCGAATACGACGGTGTCTTGAAATCCATCTTCAGATCCTTCAGGTGCAACTGCGTGATTCGGCCTTTCAGCTTCTCCATCAGCTTCACCGGGTCGAGCCCCGCGGCCTTCACCCAGAAGACGTCGATCTCGAACATCATGTCAGGGGAAAACTCCTCCATGTAGATGTCGTAGCCGCTCTTCCCGCCTTCCTTTGGCCCGAATTCGAAATTGTGGTTGTGATAGGAAAGCTGGATCCCCGCCTTCTTCGCCATGGCCGCCGCCTTGTTCGCGTTCTCCGCCACCTTCTTGTAGTCGTCCAGAGTCTTGCGGTTCGGCTCCTGCAGATAGGGGATCACCAAGTGGCCTAGCCCGATCCCGTGTGCCTTCTCCAGGATCTTCAAGAAATCGGACATCTCCGCATCCTTCGGATTCACCACCGCGTCCCACTGGAAGTGCGCGGAGTTGATTGCCAGTCCGGCGTCCTTCGCTCCGGAAATCATCGCGTCGGAATCCGGAAAGCCGAACAGCTCAACCTGCTTGTAGCCCGCCGCGGCCACCTGCATGAGGGTTCCCGCCGGGTCTTTCTCCAGTTCATTGCGCAGCGTGTAGAGCTGGATGCCGATGTTGCCGCGATAGGAGTTGTCCGCCTCCAGCGCCATCAGCGTGCTGGACTGGGAAAAGGCAAGCGCGCCGCCGGCGGTCGTTTTCAGGAAAGTTCTCCGGTTCATGGAAAGACTTCTACCCGCTCATTGCCAATTGGGAACCTCAAAATCCCGGCATCTTCGGTTCCGGCGTCAACTGTGATACTCTTGGATGCTCTTCACCGTCAGCTCCTTGGTCTTCAGCGAACGGATCGCTTTCACCGAAGCCTCCGCTGCCGACATGTTCGTCGCGTGGGAAATCTTCTGCGCAATGGCCGTCGAACGGATCAGCACCTCGTCCGCTCGGGACTCGTGGGTCGCCGGCGTGTTGATGACGAAGTGGATCTCGTTGTTCTTCATGATGTCGATGACGTTCGGACGGGCTTGTTCCGCCACCTTGTAAACGCGGCGGCAGGGAATGCCTTCCTGGGTGAGGCGCTGGTGCGTTCCACCCGTCGAGCAAATGCTGAAGCCGAGTTCCACCAGATCGCGGGCCACGGCCACGGCACGGTCCTTGTC
>CAXTTX010000071.1:5529-13496 GCA_964247045.1 uncultured Verrucomicrobiales bacterium
ACGTTGCCTTCGTGCGGCAGCGGGTTGAAGGCGCTGATCTGCGACTTCGCGTAGGCCATCCCCCAATCCGCGTCGATGCCCATGACCTCGCCGGTGGACTTCATTTCCGGACCCAGCACGATGTCGATGCCCGGGAAGCGGTTCCACGGGAACACCGCTTCCTTCACGCTGAAGTGCGGCGGGATGATTGTCTCGGTATAACCCAGGTCTTTCAACTTCGCTCCAACCATCACCTTCGCAGCCAGCTTTGCCAGCGACACGCCGGTGGCTTTCGAAACGAATGGCACCGTCCGTGAGGCCCGCGGATTCACCTCGATGACATAGAGTTGTTCGTCTTTCACCGCGAACTGGATGTTCATCAGCCCCTTCACCTGCAACTCGCGGGCAAGGTCCTTTGCCGCACGGACAATCTCTTCCTTGATTGATTCGGAAAGGGAGAACGAGGGAATCACACAGGCGGAGTCGCCGGAGTGAATTCCCGCCTGCTCGATGTGCTGCATGATCGCGCCCACCACCGAGGTCTCGCCGTCGCTGATGCAATCGACATCCACTTCAGTCGCGTTGTCGAGGAAGCGGTCCACCAGCACCGGCCGTTGGGGAGATGCGGTCACCGCCTCCCGCATATAGCGGGAAAGCTCGGTGTCGGAATAAACGATCATCATCGCGCGTCCGCCCAGGACGAAGGAGGGGCGCACCAGCACCGGATAACCGATGCGGTTGGCCACCGTCAGGGCTTCCGCCTCGTTCGTCGCTGTCCCCGCTTCCGCCTGCTTCAGGTTCAGCCTGTCCAGCAGCGCGGAGAAAAACTTCCGGTCTTCCGCCTGCTCGATCGACTTCGGCGAGGTGCCGATGATCGGCACTCCGTGACGCTCCAGATCCGCCGCAAGGTTAAGGGGCGTTTGTCCGCCGAACTGCACGATCACGCCGTGCGGCTTCTCCTGGTCGCAGATATTCAGCACGTCTTCCAGCGTGAGCGGCTCGAAGAACAGCTTGTCGGACGTGTCGTAGTCCGTCGAAACCGTTTCCGGGTTCGAGTTCACCATGATGGTCTCGTAGCCGAGTTCTTTCAGCGCGAAGGCAGCATGCACGCAGCAGTAGTCGAACTCGATGCCCTGGCCGATCCGGTTGGGTCCGCCGCCAAGAATGATGATCTTCTTCTTGTCCGATTGCCGCGCCTCATTCTCGTCTCCGTAAGTTGAGTAGAAATACGGTGTGTAAGCCTCGAACTCCGCCGCGCAGGTATCCACCAGCCGGTAGGTCGGGATGATACCCTTGTGCTTCCGCTCCGCCCGGATCGTGTCCTCCGTCGGGATGTCCGCCATCGCGGGCTCGGGTTCGGCCCGTGGCGGTGCGCCGGCGGGCTGGTCCTTTTCACCGTGGATGGAAACGTCGTGGATCGCCTTCGAATGGGCCCGTGCCTTCGCGATCTGGCGGTCGGAGAAACCGAGTTTCTTCGCCCTCTTCAGGTCCATCTCCGCAAGTTGCGCGCCCTCGTCCGCGATTTGCTTGAGGTGTCCGAGGAACCAGGGATCGATGTCCGTGGCGGCATTCACCTCTTCCAGCGTCCAACCGTGGAGGAATGCCGTCTGAAGCCAGAAAATGCGCTCCGCGTTCGGGATCTGGAGCTTCCGCGTGATCTCGTCCTTGCTCGGCAGGTGCGGGTCCTTGTTGTCGAAGCCGAAGCCCCAGCGGCCCGTCTCCAGCGAGCGCAGGCATTTCTGCATGCTCTCCTTGAAAGTCCGCCCGATCGCCATGGCCTCGCCCACCGACTTCATCGAGGTGGTGAGAACCGGATTCGCCATCGGGAACTTCTCGAAAGTGAACCGCGGAACCTTGGTCACCACGTAGTCGATCGTCGGCTCGAAGGACGCCGGCGTCTCGCGGGTGATGTCGTTTGGCAGCTCGTCGAGCGTGTAGCCCACTGCCAGCTTTGCCGCGATCTTCGCAATAGGAAATCCCGTTGCTTTCGATGCCAGCGCGGACGACCGCGAAACCCGCGGGTTCATCTCGATGACGATCATCCGTCCGGTCTTCGGACAGGTGGCGAACTGGATGTTCGAACCACCCGTCTCCACGCCGATCTCCCGGATCACCGCGAATGAGGCGTCCCGCATGATCTGGTATTCCCGGTCCGTGAGCGTCTGGATCGGCGCCACCGTGATCGAGTCACCGGTGTGCACGCCCATCGGGTCGAGGTTCTCGATCGAGCAGATGACCACGCAGTTGTCCGCGCGGTCACGCATGACCTCCATTTCAAATTCCTTCCAGCCGAGCAGCGATTCGTCGATGAGCACCTCCGAAACCGGTGAGAGGTCCAGTCCCCGGTGGATGATCTCCTCGTATTCCTCGCGGTTGTAGGCGATCCCTCCGCCCTGTCCGCCCAGCGTGAAAGCCGGCCGCACGATCAGCGGGAAGCTCCCGATCTCCTCGGCCACCTTCTTCGCCTCTTCCATCGTGTGGGCGATGCCGGAGCGCGGCATGTCCAGGCCGATCTTGATCATCGCCTCCTTGAAAAGCTGGCGATCCTCGCCCTTGTCGATGGCCTCGGCATTCGCGCCGATCATCCGCACGCCGTACTTCTCCAGGGTCCCGGACTTGAAAAGGGACATGGAAGTGTTCAGCGCGGTCTGGCCACCCAGTGTCGGCAGCAGCGCGTCGGGCTTCTCGCGGATGATGATTTTCTCCACGACCTCGGGCGTGATCGGCTCGATGTACGTCCGGTGGGCGAATTCCGGGTCCGTCATGATCGTCGCCGGGTTCGAGTTCACCAGGATGACCTCGTAACCCTCTTCCTTCAGCGCCTTGCAGGCCTGCACGCCGGAATAGTCGAATTCGCAACCTTGGCCGATCACGATGGGGCCGGAGCCGATGACGAGGATTTTCCGGATCGTGGTGTCTTTGGGCATGGATCAGAGAGGGTTCGGTCGCCCGCGAGGGCGAAATTTCCAGCTGTGTGGCAGGCTTGCGCCGGGTTGTAAAGGGTCGCTTGCCGAAACCTTGAACGCCGGTTCCGGAACCTTCAACACCTAACGCCCCGGCACCCCGGGGCGGGTCACCTCCGCCTCATTCCCTCGGGCATCCAGCCCTTTTTCATCGGCTCGGTCACCGCCTGCCGGAGGGGAGCCGCCTTGGCCTTGGCGGGGAGGCTTTTAACCTGTTTCGCGAGTTTCTCTCGCAGCACATCGTCATCCAGCAGCCCCGTGAAGCGGTCCACGGGGCTGCCATCCCGGTAAATTCTCACGTCCGGCACGTCACCGACGCCGTAGGCATTGGAATACTCCTTGTTCCGCTCGACGTTGACCCTGCCGACGACCACCAGGCCTTTGAATTCCGGCGCCAGCCTTCTTAGCACCGATTCGAGCTGGCGGCTCCGGCCGCTCCAGTCCGCGTAAAACTCCACGACCGCGACTCGTCCCGGCTGGACTGGGAAGGAATTGAGGGACCCTCCCGCCAGTTCGGAAACCAGCGGCCCGGCATTCCCGTTTTCGGGAGCCGGTTTTCGCGAGTATCCGCTGGTCATGCCGCGGACCCGCTCGCAGCCCGGGAGGCTTGGCAGGAACACGGCCGCCAGCAGAAGCCGTGTAAGCTTCTTCAGGGGGCTGGGGGATGGGGATGTCGTCCGGGGGAGGACTGTGGTTGGCGGTATCAGTGACCTGAGACTGGCTTCATTCCGGGAACCGGCGGGCGCCAATCCTTGCCCATGCGTTTGAGGCCGCGGAGGATCTCCTCCACCTTGGCTTCCACTTGGGGCTGCGGCCAGTTCCCTTGGAATTCGAAGGCCTTGCCGGCCTTGGAATTGATGATGACATGGGGCAACTTGCTCACACCCTGTGCCTTGGCGACTTCGGGCTTGGACTTGGCGTCCACCTTTTGCAAGATGATCTGCTTGCCGTACTTGGCTGCCACCCGGTCAAGGGTCGCGGAGAGTTGCTCGCTGCCCGTTCCGCCGGGCTGGTAGTAGAGCACGAGTTCCAGCCCGTCGTCCGGGATCACTGTGGGCTTGGCCTCCTCGACCTTCGGTTTCGGGTAGAAAAACACCCCTCCAATGACGGCGGCGGCAAGCACGAGGAAAAAGATCCCTTTGATCCATTTCGCGCGCTGCTCGTGAGTCATGCGCCATATTGATAAATCTAACCTGAATATCAATCTTATTTAGATGGTTGCTTCGCCGCGAATTCCTTGAACTCGGCGGGCAGCGGCGCCCCCGCGCCCAGCGAATTCTCATAAAGCGTCGCCACGGCCTTGGCCTCGTTCAGTTTCGCGCCGCCACCGGCTCGCTTGAGCGCTGCCTGCACTTCCGGATCCCTTTTGTAGATCCCAAGGACCCGCAAGCCGGCCTGCCGGGAAATGTCCTCGGACGCTCCGGCATCCGCGGTGAGCGCGGAATTGTAGGCGACCAGCGCCTCATCCGCCCGGTTCAGGGCCTCCAGCGCCAGACCTTGGCAGTAGTCCACCTGCGCCCGTTGGTCTCCGGGCAGCCGGACGTTGGCGTGTTCTTTCGCCAGATCGCAAACCCGGTCCCAGCTCTTCGTGCGGACCGCGTCCCAAAAGACATACAGCTCCAGTTGCCGCTGCTGGAATTCCCGCGTCAGTGTCCCTTTCGGAAGGCCGGGCAAGGCCGCCGCGAGTCCTTCGAGGTCACCGCTTTTGCGCAGGCACTCCATTTCATAATATCCCGCCAGGGCGGCGTAGTTGTCGTCCGATCCTTCGAGCGGACGGTAGCGTTCCTTCACCTCCGCGAACACGACCCGCGCTTCCTTGTACTTCCGGGCTTGGTAGAGTTCCATGGCCTTCGCGTGATCCGCCGGTTCGCAGGTAAAAACCGTAGTTCCGCCCCCGGTTTGCAAATCCCTCGCGCTGTTTGGCACGCCCGGTTCCCGGTAGCGGCAGGAATCGCGGTTCCCTGCGAGCATCTCGATCTTCTGCGGTTCCTTGCCGGTTTCTATCAGATAACCCTCCGCGGCGAAAGGAGCTGCCGCGGAAAGCATCCCGCAGGGAACGGAGGCGGCGAGAAATCGGGCAAGCTTCGGGTTCATGGCGATGTCCTGGGCTTTTCTTTCAAGGAGGCGAGCAAGGTTTCCACCTGGGGAACAAAGTCGGTGAAGGACTCCTTGCCGCCCGCGAGGTAAAGTTCCGCTTGGCGGATGGCACCGTCGTTGTCGCCCTTCTTCTGGAACAGACCGATCACGCGGAACAGCGCGTAGTCCCGTTCCGCACGTTCTTTCGAATCCTGATAGACCGTCGTGAAATCGGCCAGGGCGAGGTCCAGATCCGTGGCCACCTCCGAGCGGCTGCGGACGTCGCCTCGTCCCAGCAAGGCCGGAAAGCGCTGGGTCGGATTGTCGCGCCCGATCACCTCGTCATAATACGCCAGGGACTCCAGCGGGGTGGAGGTTTTCAGGTGCAGGAAGTCCCCGAGCCGGAGAAGATCCCGGCTGGTCACGTCCTTGATCGCGAAATCAGTTTTGAAACCTTGGAACAAGGTCCGGACCATCCCCACGGCGGCCTGTTTCGCGGCATCATCGGCCGCGCTTTCCGCCCTTTTCTCGAACTCGGCGATGGCCGCCATGCGCAGGGATGCCAGCGCCGCCCGGTTCTCCGTCGGGATGGCGGGAAACTCCCCGTACTGCTTTGCCAGTTCTTCCGCCGGGTGCTTGGAAAGGAAAGCGATCGTGTAACAGTCCACGAGTTGCCGGAACTCGCGCGAGTCCGGTGTCTTCGCCGCTTCGGGGATTAGATCTTGCAGCCGGACGGCGGCCTCATCTCCACGTCCCGCGGCGACCAGTGCCTTCGTCTGATCAATCGCCACGGCGGTTTTCCAAGGCGATCCATCCGCGTGGCTTTTCCAAAAACGATCAACAAGGACGAGGGTGTCCTTCGACCGCTTCGTGTCCGGTCCCAGCAGATGGATGGAAGCGGCGAGCGCTTCCCCGGCCACCTTCACATCGCCGGTGGCTCCCGCGATTTCCAAGGCCTTGGCGAAATCCTTCTCCGCGGTGGCAGCGTCTCCCTTGGATTGGTCGACGCGGCCCTTCAAGACCAGTGTCTGCGCCGTGATGGGATCGCCGGGAAATTCCTTCAAGAGGCGTTCCAGCTTTTCCAAGGCACCGGCGGTATCGTCGGAGGAAAGCGAAAGAACCGCCCTTTCGTAGAGGGCCGGCGCCAGGAACGAATTCTCGGCGGGGTCGGAATGTTCGGACAGGAACTTGTCCAGGAGCGATGCGCCCTTCGCGGAATCTCCCGCGCGGACGGCATTGGCGGCCTGCAAGTAGGAGGCAATCATCGCGTGTTCGCCCGTCGGATACAGTGAGACATGCTTGTCCAGCAGAGGCTGTGCCTTCGCGTGCTCCGCCGTGTTGAAAAGCGATGCGCCGAGGAGATAGAGCGCGAGTTCATGCTCGGGGGTTCCTTCCTTCACCTGCTCCAACAGGGTTTCCGCCGCGGCGATACATGGCCCGTGTTCGCCCGCCTCGAAAAGCGATTGGAGCACAAACCTCCGGGTTTCCGGAACCCGTGGCGACTCGGGCAGATCTTTCAGCAACCGCGCTCCGAATTCGCGGACATCCGCATCCGATCCGATCCGTGCCGCCACCCGGATCAGGTTGAAAAGGTTCTCCTCGCGCTTCTCCGCATTGGGAAAATACAACTCCAGTTGCCGGTACGCGGCGAACGCACCGTGGAAATTTCCGGCCGCTTCATGCAGATAGGCGACGGCTGCCAGCTTGACTGCTTCGGGCGGTTGCTTGCCGCGCCGGATGGCTTCGAGCCTCGCGAGGTCGGCTTCCAGTTCAGCACGGACCAAAGTGGTGGCGCCATCCTTGACGCGTTCCGCGGGACCCAGGGATTTCAACCGGGCGCGCAGGTCGTCGATTGCGACATCGGTGGCCGGCACGAACTGATAGATGGCCAGCGCGGCGCGTTGCATTCCAGCACCGATGGCATCTCCCGCCAGTCCGAGAAAGGCGTCTGAAAAGCGCTGGAGCAGATAAGGCGCGATAAGCAGTTCACCGCGGTTTTTGCCGATGAAGTCCAGCAGCACCTGCTCGTCTCGCTTCGACACGGCCGCGCGAACCAGTGCCTGGAAGCCCGCGACGATGCCGGTTTCCGGAGTGGGGAACACCTCGCGGTTGCGGATCGCGATTTCGAGACTCTCGTTGCCGCGCGCGAGGTCATTCGTCTCGTAACGGCAGATAGCCATGTTCACGTGGAAGGCACCCTGTGGGTATTTGTCACGGACTCTGTCCCGCTCCTCAAGGAACTTGTTGAAGCGGCTGATCGCCATGTCCCACTTTTCCGCTCCCATGGCCGCCTCGCCCCATTTAAGCAGCGCCATCTTCTGGAACACGTTCGCGTTCGCCGCCGCCGGATTCTTGTTGGGGAAATCGCGGTAGCAAATCTCGAAGGAACGGATCGCGTCGTTCCAGCGCTTCAGCTTCATCTCGCACAACCCCTTCTGATAGAAAACCGCGCCGAATTGCGGCCCATGCGTTTCCAGCGGCTTGTTGCCAGCGTGGATGTCGATGGTCCGGTTGCTGATGGCCAGCGCGTCCTCCCAGCGCTTTTCCTCCATTGCCACCCGCGATTCGCCGATGAGCGTTTCCAGCCGCTGGTCCTGCGCGGTGGCGGTTGCCAAGAGCAACAGCGAGGCCATGCCGGCCCGGAAAATGGGGCCGGGCAGCCTCGACTTCAAAAGGTGTTCGCCACGGTCACTCACGGAATAGCAATGGATAGCCCCGGAAGGGGGCTTCCCGCAAAAGCAAAATCAGGGATCTTCAGTCAATCGGCGTGACGATACGGAACCCGAGGTCCGGCCGGCGCAGCGCGCGGTTCTCCGTCCATTCCCGCGTCAGTGCGTTGCTGCCGGGCTTCAGATGCGAGCCTCCCGCCAGTACCCAGAGTTTTTCCCCCAGCGGATTGGCCGGGTTGGCGGACGGTTTCGCCATCCATTCGCAAACGGATCCGGCCAT
>CAXTTX010000071.1:13506-15700 GCA_964247045.1 uncultured Verrucomicrobiales bacterium
GCCATGCCGACCAAGCCTCCCGGCGTGCGGTCGGTCGAGGGCGAGGTGACCGGCATCCAAGGCGATGGTGCCAGGGCGGCAGGGACCTTCACATCCTTCGTCAGGGCGGCATACCACTCCTCTTGGGTCGGTAGGCGCGATTTTTTCCATTCCGCGTAGGCACTCGCGTCCCACCAGTCCACCCCGACGACGGGGGTGTCCAGGGTGACCGGCAGGTTCTTCCACAAATCATTGGATTTGGCCGCCGCGAGCATCGCTGCCCAGTCGTCCGGCTCGTGACTGGTCTTGCCGGCAGGCTGATCCTGCATGTCGAAGGTCCGCTCGCGCTTGTCTTTCGCGAGGGTGGCCAAGGCTTCCAGAAACTCCGCGTACTGGCCGATCGTGATCTCGTTGGCGGAAATCTTGAAAGCCGGGAGAGGCTCTTCCAAGCCGTCCGGCGTGGGGTAAGTTCCCTTCTCGACCAGCACGGGTTCCGGCAGGGGGACCCGCCGCTGTGCCGCCGGTTTCGGGGGGCGTGTTTTCAACGCCAGCATCGCGATCACTGCCAGCGCGGCGGCGGTCGCCACCAGAACCAAGGCCATGGGCTGCTTCTTGCGCGCTTCCTGGCCGCGTTTCGTTCCGGTCACGATGGAAAGGGGATCGGACAACTGGTGTTCGATCTGGAGGCAGAAGTCGCGTACCTGCTCCCAGGAAATCGGTGAGGGAACTCCGTCCCCGCGCATCCATCCCAGAACCGTCAAAAGCCGCGTCGATCCCGGGTGGCCAAGCCCGACCAGCGGTGCCAGTTCCCCTCCCATCCTGACGATGTCACCGATCGAGAGGCCGGACCAGCGTGCTCCGGCCACCACCAGGTTCTTCAGGCGGATCACCCCGTGTTCGTCCACGTGGACGGCATCCAAGGTCAGTGGCGAGGTTGCCAGTCCGGCGGTTTCATACTGCACGTTCGCCTCGGCGATGCGCCGCAGGACATGAGCGACCCGCGCGGGTGGCAAGGTCTCCCTGCTTTCCGCCACAACGGCGAGGGTGGCACCGGGCAGGAGCTCGTGGGCGAAGAAACAAACTTCGCCAGTCGCCACGGCCTCATAGACCGACCCGATCAAGGGATGGTCCACGGCCGCCTTGGCGCGGACGTCTGCCATGAACTGGTCCCGGCCCTCGCTGCCGCCCTCGACATGCTCGTCGACGAGAACCATTCGCGAAACCGAGAGTTGTTCCGCCAGCCAGGTTTTGGAGACGCTGCTTTCCTGGAGAAGTTCCTTGAGGCGGTAATCGCCGAGCTGGCGTTCGTCGGAAGGGGAATTCATGCGGTGGTGATCGCCCGGGCAGGGCTTATTTCGGAGGCAGCACGCCCGGCGGGAAGGTGTCCGGGAACTCCGGCAGGGCGGGCTCCATGCCCGTTACGGCGGAAGGTTGCGAAATCTTCGCGGCGAGATCGCGCGGATTCGCCTGCACATCCAGAATCTCCGACCCGTAATGCAGAACCACCACCTGCCCGTAGTAGGTCCGCCCGCCGAAAAGGTGTTCCGTCTGCGGGTCCTGCGACGGAATCGTGTAGGTGGCCCGCAGGGTCTCTTCCCCTTCGGCCCAGTCGAAGGGCGGATTCAGCCATTGCTCCCGGGACCAGGAACGGTCTTCCAACTGGACGACCTCGCCCTTCGCCGTCCGGTTGAAGAAGAGGACCTCCACGGAGACCTTGGAGGGCTCGATTTCCTCGCCGGGTGCCTTTTGAACCGGAATGGTCAAGATGATCTTCTGGCCCTCGTCGGTTTCCGGTGCGGGGAAAACAAGAACGCGTCCCAGCGAGAGCTTGCCGTGCATCGCATCCGGTTGTTCAAAGCCATCGCGCAGCTTGGAGGCCGCCATCTCGACGAGGTGGGACTCCGTGACGACCACAGGGTGCGCCTCCTCGAGATGGAGTCGCAGGAAGGCCATCCTCGCCTTCCTGCGCGCGTAGACGGTTATGTCGTTGGGCCGACCTGTGGGAACCACTGTCTGCTCCCTCATCGGGACCTCAGACCACTGCGGCGGTGGTGCGGTCCTGCTCGACGCGCTTTACGAGCTCCAGGTCCTTGTCGACCTTCGGGGCGGCCACGAGGCTCACGACCTTGTTCTCGAGCTTCAGCTCCGGGTCGTCCTTGAACAGCTCGTAGAACGTCTGGTTCGACCAGCGGCCGTACTTGGCGCACACGGTCTT
>CAXTTX010000072.1:0-15627 GCA_964247045.1 uncultured Verrucomicrobiales bacterium
GACCGCATCGGCAAGGCCCGTGCGGATCAGGCATTTCATGTCGTGATTCACGACTTGAAGACGCCCCTCGCCGGCATGGCCATGGCCACCGGTCTGCTCCAGGAGCGGCAGGGAGATCTGCCGGAGCAAATCCTGCCGCTCGTGGAGATTCTCTCGGAATCGACCAACAAGGCGCTCGAACTCGTCAAATCGCTTTCGCGGAAACCGTGACGCGGGAAATCAGGCCCGCGAGAGGTTCCACGCCGTCACCAGTGCCTTGAGACCCGCCATCTCGATGGAGGGATCGACTCCGGCACCCCACAGCAGGCGGCCGTCGTCGGTCTGGATCTGCACGTAGGCCGCGGCACTTGCGTCCGACCCCCCCCTCACCGCATGCGAGCGGTAGTCCGTCACCTTGAAGTCTTTCAGGCCGATGTTGTCGAGCGCGTGGACGAAGGCGTTGATCGGTCCGTTGCCGAATCCTTCGATGTTCTTCTGTTCCCCGTTGAGGAGAATGCTCGCCTTGCACTGGACCTGCCCGCGCTCTCCGGTCTGGTGGATGAGTTCATAGTCCGTCACATCCAGGGGTGTGGCGATGTTCACAAACTCGGCGAAGAACGCCTCCCCGATTTCATCCGTGGAAAGCTCGCGGCCGTGTTGGTCCGCCAGGTCGTAGATCCGCTTGCCCACTTGTGGGTGCATCGTCTTCGGCAGGTCGAAGCCATGCTCACGATCCAGCACATAGGCAACGCCGCCTTTTCCGGATTGCGAATTGATCCGGATGATCGCCTCATACGAGCGGCCGATATCCTGCGGGTCGATGGTCAGATACGGCACGCCCCACGGTACTGCGGGATCCGCCTCAGTTTCCTTCGCGCGACGGTCCAGTCCCTTCTTGATGGCATCCTGGTGGGAGCCGGAGAAGGCCGTGAAAACAAGCTCACCAGCGTAGGGCTGCCGCTCCGGCACATACAGGCGCGTCACCCGCTCATACAGCGTGCGGATGGATTGCAGGTCGGAGAAATCCAATCCCGTCGGCACGCCATGGCTGTTCAGGTTCAGGGCGACGGTCACGATGTCCAGGTTGCCGGTCCGTTCACCATTGCCAAACAGCGTTCCCTCCACGCGGTCGGCACCGGCCATCAGGCCCAGTTCCGTCGCCGCCACGCCGGTTCCCCGGTCATTGTGGGTGTGGAGCGAGACGATCAGGGAATCCCGCCGCTTCAAATGGCGGCACATCCACTCGATCATGTCAGCGTGAATGTTCGGCGTCGTCCACTGCACCGTGTCCGGCAGGTTGATGATCATCTTCTTCTCTGGCGTCGGCTGCCAGACCTCGATCACGCCGTTGCAGCACTCCAGCGCGAAATCCAGCTCGGTATCGGAAAAGGACTCCGGCGAATACTGCAACACCACTTCCGTGCGCGGAACCGTGGCGACCAGGTCCTTCACCAGCTTCGCCCCGTCGATCGCGATCTGGCGGATCGATTCGCGGGAGGCATCGCTGAAGGTGACGCGCCGTTGCAGCGGTGAGGTCGAGTTGTAGATGTGGACGATCGCCCGCTTTGCCCCGTCGATCGCTTCGAAGGTGCGGCGGATCAGCGGCTCGCGCGTCTGCACCAGCACCTGGATGGTCACATCCTCTGGGATGCGGTTCTCATCGATCAGGCGGCGCAGGAAATTGAACTCCGTATCCGCGGCGGACGGGAAGCCCACCTCGATCTGCTTGAAGCCGATGGCCACCAGCTTGTCGAAGAATTCGAGCTTCTCCTCGACGGACATCGGCTGCGGAAGCGCCTGGTTGCCGTCGCGGAGATCGACGGAACACCACTCGGGCGCGCGCGTCAGCGTCTGGTCCGGCCAGGTGCGGTCGGGCAGGGAAATGGCCGGAAAGGGCCTGTATTTCGACAAGGAATTCGGATGCATGGAAAAATAGGAGAAAGAAGGAAAAGGAGGTGGCCCCGCCCCAAGATGGGCGTGCCGGTGAACGGAAGTGAAGGAAGGAATGGGTCAACGGGCGGCCAACCCTAGAAGAAGGGGGCGCGGCAGGGTTCCGTTGAGCGACAGGTTCACGCGGGGAACCCTAGGAAATTTTCGCGCCGGGTCAATCGGGAAGATGAGACCCTGCAATATGTGCGATTCCGTTTGATTCGGGCCGGATTTCAGCGAGACAGAAGCCACTTCAAAACCATGAATTACCTCCCCTCCCTATTTGCCTTTGCCGTCTTAGCCACTGCAACTTCCGCCTCCGCGCTAACCGACGCCGACATCGCCCCGGCCGCCCTATTCGGTAAAACACTGACTTTTGCCATCGTCAACGGCGGCGATCCCTATGCCGATGCGGGAGGCACTTGGTCCGGGACCTTCTCTGCGGCCGGAACCAATTTCGAGGTGAAGAATATCGAAGGTACCACTGCGGATATTTCCACCACTTGCACCAGTTCCGTCGACGGGTCATTCACAAACTTCGCGCTATCAAAATTCATCGAGGGCCGGAACCCTGCCACGATGACCCTCTATGTTCAAGACGGCGTCGGCCGCTATGAGGTTTTCATCGATGGCGTTTTCGGCGTCAGCCTCAACGGCACCTTCACCATCGGTGCCCCGGTGGTCGCTGGACCGCAGATCACCCTCCAGCAGACCGGCAAGGACCTGGTGGATGGAGAATCCAAGACCAGCTTCGGCACGGTGAAAACCGGAAAGAGCAAAACCAAGAGCTTCACCATCGAGAATACCGGTGGCAAGAAACTCGAGAAACTCTCCGTGAGCGTGGACGGAAGAAACAAGGGTGACTTCACGGTGTCCCAACCTGCGGTGAAGAGCCTCGCGGCTGACAAGAAAACGACCTTCACGGTGACCTTCAAACCCAAGTCAAAGGGAACGAAGAAGGCGGAGATCCACATCAAGAGCAACGACAAGGTCACCGGAACCTTCGATGTGAAGGTGGCCGGCGAAGGCGCGGTGAAGTAATAACCGGTAGCTGACGTCCCGGACCTTTCAAAGAGGCGGCCTCTCCATAGGGGAGTCCGCTTCTTCGTTCGCGCCCGCCTTCGGGACAATGCCTTTAAAGGATTCCGTTTGAAACCGACTTGAGGTCGCGTCACGGAAGCGCGCAGCGCCCTGGACTGCGGAGCCCTGCTGCCGCTTTGGCTTCGCAGCCCTGCTGCGAGCCTGTGGGTGTCATTGCAAGGACGGATTGATCCATTGGGAAAACTTGCCGGCATGACGGGTAAATGCCCGGAACCCATGGAGCTGATAGCCCTCACCTTCCGGCCCTACCGCGGCAGGGCTGCTTGCTGAAAGCACGGCAGGCTGCCGTAGCCCGAGGCGTTCCGCGCCTTTCTGGGGCCGCCCTCGGATGAAGATTCCCTTTTCCCCTTTGTAATCTTGAACCGTTCTCTCATCGAATCTTTGAATCCTTAAAGGCACAGGCCTTCAGGCGGAAAACACGGTGGCTTTTTTCGTGACGGTCTCCCCAAGGTCGTCAAATATCCCTGTCGGGGCCCGACCCCCCGGGGACAGGAAGGGTTCACTTCAGCAAGGGCGCGAGGGGCAGTCTCTTTGCCTTCACATCCTCACTCAGTTTTTGATAGACCGGGCTATCCGCGCCCAGCTTGTTCTTCACCATTCCCATCGCTTCTTCGTGATAGGACTTCTCGATGACGAACCAGAGTTCGTATTCCCGTATCCCTACCGTTTCCGATTGCTTCAACTCCTCGAGGCAGGCATCCGCACCCGCCTTGCCGTAGAAAACCAGTGCCTTCGCCGGCGGGGTCAGCCGGTTGTCTTGGGCCGAGCCCCTGATCATCGCGTCCTCATAAGGCGGGCTCTTTGCCGTCAGCGGGAAGTCGATCTCGGAGACCAGGGAAAGCATTTCAAGCAACTGGTGTCTGCCGGCATTCTCGAAATCGCGGCACAGGCCGCGGACATCCATGGCCGGGTCCGTCTTCGCCTGCTCCACCCTTTTCCAGATCTCGCCGTTGATTTCCTCCCGCAGCTTCGCGAAGGATTCCACTTTCGCGCCCAGCGCGGCATCCATCTTGCCCGGCTGTTCGATGACTTGCCCGGGTTGTTGGGCCATCGCCGCACCTCCCGCCAACAAAATCACAAGTCCCGCCCCAAACGCGATTGACCATCCTTTTTTCCTGTTATCCATGTGGATCATTCTACGGTGGAATTACGTTTGGGTTATCCAGGTTGGTCAACTGGCCCAGTGCAACCTTGGAATTGGCGTGCCTGTTGAAGCCGGTCGGGCTTCTTTTGACAAATAGAAACTCATACCATTCCGTCCGGTCCGAGCAGCGTGATCCATGGTCCTCGGTCCCGCTGGTACCTCCAGGAGGCAGGGCATCCTTGTGAATCCTCACCCTCACGTATTCCCGGAAATTGGTTTTCTTCATCGTCATCTCCGCGGTGCTCGCGCTCAAGACCAGGCCGGGATAATCGAGTGAATAAACATGGTCCCCGTGGTCGGGGAGATTGTCGTTGTCCGCCCCCGTCTCATTTTCGTCGTTTGGAGTGTCCGGACCTCCCGGGGCGGGAGGGAGCCCGCTTCCCGGCCAATCTTTTCGTTTGTTCGGATCGGTATCCTCAACCAATGTGAGAGGATCGTTGGCGAGGGTCTTGAAAAATCTTGAGGAACGTTGACGGGTGCAATCGAACACCACCCTGTGGACCATGTCGATATCAGGGGGCTTGCACAGGAATTCAAAGCCGACGTTCACCCCGATGGATCCTTGCGGAGTCGCCGGATTATAATAAGTTCCGAAATGGCTATCGAGTTCACTGGCGAAAGTCGCCCTGGCCGGATTGTCACAGTTCCCCCAGAGGCCAGTCGCGTTCGTATTCCTGAAATCACTCCGGGTAAGCCAGATGCCCGTTGCCATCACCTTGTCATCGACCCCCTTGTAGTGAAGCCAGATCGCGATATCCTTCTTCTTGGCGCTGGGTGCCGTTAGCTCGAGCCAGTAGGTTTTTGGAAGGTCGGAAACCGGTATGGAGAGCGGTGCCGGCCCGGCGCTCTTGTCGGAGCTCAGCCAGAGCTTCGCACTGGCAGGCATGGTCAAGGTGACGTTGTCTCCCAGATCCGTGGCGGGTCTGCGGACGACAAGCTTGCAGAGATCGACCTCTCCGGGAACATTCGTATCATCCTTGTCGATGATGGTGTCGCCGTCAGTGTCGTTGAGGTTCGCGACCGTGAAAGCACCGCTCCTGTTTTCCACCACGGCATCCAGGAGATTGCCGAATTGTCCGTCCGCGATTTGAAGGTCGATGTAGTTGTGCACCGCATGGCAGACCGACGGCATACCTGTGCAAACGAGGAAAGCCAGCAGGCCGGCACTCCGGATCCATCCGCGGGAAGGCGCCCGCCCGCCATGGTTCTCAGGATATTTCAGCAAGTTCATATTTGAGCTCTGTTTGCATTCTCTCCAGGAATTCCGGCTGATAGGCCATTGGCACGGCAGGTTGATTCAGATCCTTCAGCAGCAGATAGCTTTTGCATTCAAGGGCCCGCTCGTCATCCAGCTCCGGACGCCCTGAAAAGCATGCCCTGGCCGCGGTGGCACCGGCCCCGGCGGAAGCGCGATCACCCCGCGCCGAGGCGCGCAGTGCCAGCCAATAGTGGGCGGCTCCCGCGGCCCGGTGCTTCGGGCTCTCCCGTGAAATCCATTCGAAACAGTCCATCGCCGCTTGGTACTGCTTGCCGATGATGAGCCAGTTGGCGTAAACGGCACCAAGGATGACATAGCCTTCGGAGGACTCCCGGTTGCCGTTAAGGACATCCGTTGCCAATTTGACCGCATCTTCTTTGCGGCCCACGCCGGCCAGCGAGAGGAATACCAGGGACAGATAGCTATACCAAATGGAGCCGCCGCATTTTCTGAATTCGGACATCTCCGGGGCTTCCAGCTTGTCCCATCGCCTCACGATCAAGGCCAACTCGCTGGTGTCATAATATTGCCGCCGGGCAAGGTATTCCAGAATGGCGAGCTTGCCGCGGGGGGTGGTCTCCTGGCGCAAGAACTCGCTGGCAAGCACGTTTCCGCGCTCCGCGGTTTCCGCGAACAGATACCTGAAAATATCCCCCGCGAGATTCAACTGGCGGGCGATGTCGTATACCACCCTGAAATCCCCGCTATGGGTAACGATGGACCGGATCGAAGTCTGGACTTTGCCGATATCCATCCACTCGCCATCAAGTTCCTCAAGCAGCCCGAATGCCCGCAAGGTGGCCTGCACGCGGAAGCGCTCGGGAATCCTCCCGTTCGCGGCAAGCGCCAGATAGGATTCCGCCGCTTGCCGGGTCTGCCCGAGGGACACTTGGGCAAGCGCGAGCGACCACAATGCCTTGCCCCATCCGGGGGTGCCCGCGGGTTGCTCCGCGACCAGCGTCAGCAGCATCTCCACCCCCATGCCCGCGTTTTGGGCCTTGATGGCCCCAAGTGCCATCGCGTGGCGCACTTTCAAGGCATGGGAGCGGCCAAAGCGTTTGCGCGAGGACTCCAGAAGGGGCTCAAGCACGGGCGACTGGCCCGCGCGGAGGCTGAAGATGACATGCTCCTTCGCGTGCGCGACCAACTCACCCGGGGAAGCATCCGCCTTTTGGAAGAGCGCCAGGGATTTTGCCGCGATCACCGCAGGATCCCGTTCCGGATTCATCTTGTTCCCGGCGTGCAGGATTTTCTCAATCTCCGCCCCGATCACCGGATCCCCGCCCCCGGGGTTCGATAGATAACCGTTGGCGACATCGATCCATGCCGGATCGCCTTGTGCCCGCAGCGAGCGGACGATGGTCCAGACCGACGCCGCCCAGATCCTGCCTTCGCTGTTGTGCTTCAAGCTTTCCCACAAATTGGGCTCCAGCACGGGAGAGAGTTTCTGGCGGGCACGGGCGTCGATATACAAGGGCCAGCCCGCGATGGTCTTCGCCTGGAACTTGCCGATTTGCAGGGATTCCCGCGCGTATCTTTCCGCGAGCGCCGGATCATCGGATGCCAGGGCGATTTTCGCCAGCGACTGCCTCGCCCGCGCTCCGCCGTTTGGCGTGGTGATCACCACTTTCTCGAGAAAGGCCTTCGCTTCATCGGTGTAACCTCTTTCCAGGAAGGCGCTTGCGACCTTGGTGAGGGCGACTGTCGGTCTCGGGGGACGCGGCGCTAACAGTAGCCTGCCCTGCGTAGCCAACTGCCCGGGAGTGGTCTCGGTGAGAGCGTCAAACGAGGCATTGTCCTTTTCAACTTCATCGAGAAGGGCGGTCGCCGACTTGACCGCATCTTCATATTGGAAAGTGCCGAGTAAGGAACGGATTTTACCCAGCCCCGCACGCATGGCAAGGTGCGTGTCCGCCGCCCGTTTCGCGAAGCCGCCTGCCTGGTTGAAGGCGGCGGCGGCATCGGCATACCGTCCCAGCACCGCCTGGGATTCGGCCACCAGCAAGGTGATACGGGCTTTTTCCAAATCGCCTCGGGATTGGTTCGCGAGTTTGTCCAGTTCCGCGAGGCATTCCTTGTGGCGTCCCGCGTTCATGGCGTCCCGTGCGGAGCGCAGGGCGCGGGCGAACGCCGGGCCGCGGGCTGACAGGTCCGGCTGACGCTTGTGATACGGCGGTTTTTTCATGGGGAAAGGGGGAGCCGTTGCCCGGCGCTGCCGGGCAACGGCTTTTGCAAACCATCGATGGAATCAAGGACAAGCCCTTTGTAGGCGATTGCAAAGATCGGATGCGTGGTTAGACATGGACGATCCACACGGGAATCGACCGGTCTCTGATACTCGCGATGGCGTCCCGCGGGGAATCGAATTTCGCCCGCTTCATGAAGCGGAGAAAAGATTCCGAATACACGACGCCATCCACAGGCTGCAAGCGGATCGTTCCCCGCCGGGGTGAGCCGTGGGGGGCAATCCCGTAGCCGATGGCCGCGACGCCGGCGGCAAGAATGCCGGAGGTGGTCACGAACTTCCGACGACTGACTGCTTGCATAACTACTTAAAGATCGTAATAAGCTTTCATGTCAAAGTCTTTTCTTCGTTCCGGCAAAAGAAAGGCATTCATTTCATCTATCATGATATTTCATCTGCTAGATATCAATGTTAGGGCCGCGGTCGTCGCGTGGTTCTACGCGCTTGATAGTGAAAAGGTGGCCTTCGAGGCGGAGGCGGGACCGCCCTTGCGGACGATGACCCTGCCTGGTGGCACGGTTGCCAGTGAATATCGCCTCGGGCGGCACCAGGTTGTCGCGTCGAAGATGGGTTCGGGCTGTGTGGCGACAGCGGTGACGGTCAGCCGGGTGCTTGCGCTCAACGCCGCGGACCGCGTGATTTCCACCGGACCCGCGGGTGGCATCAGGGATCAGGTGCCGCGGGGAACCTGGGTGCGTGTTTCCCAAGTCGCTGCCTGGCAGCAAGGCCGTGCGGGCGAGGAGGGCAGGATCTTCCCAACGGAAGGTTCTGATAGGAAAACGGGTACCGTGGTATCCGATTGGCCGGCCGGATCCTGGCAGGCCATGCCGGAGTGCAAGGTGGTGTCCGGGGAGGTCTTTGTGGCCTCGTCCAAAACCCGTTTGGAGCTGGCCCGGGGATTTGATGCTCAGATCGTCGAAATGAACTCGTTCGGCCTCATGGAGGCGGTGGCGGGGACCCGGGCCAAAGTCCTGATTCTCCGGGTGGTGAGTGATCTTGCCAACGAGCAGGCGAGCGAGGACTTCGCGGCATTCCTCAAGGCGGACAAGGGTGAAGGGGGAAAACTCGTGGCGGATTTGGTCAAGAAACTTCCGGTCGGGGAAGATGAGCCGGCCGCTCACGACGCCTTGAAAAAGCTGCTGGAGGAACGATAGCCGCGCGGCCTATCAGCCTGGACCGCCGGAGCGTCCCTTCCACTTTGGCAGGCAAGATCCCTGGATTTCCATAGCCCGGTCGTGGACCTCCTCCACACCTTCTAACGACTGACGCCCCGCTCCGAATTCTCCACAAACCGGATCAGGTGCCCCACCAGCGCGTTGTCCGCGACATGCGTTGCCTTCAGCGAACTCAGCGCGGTTGCCAGATTGCCGTCCCTCCTGAGGAACAGCTTCTTGTAGGCGGCCTTCAATGCCTTGATGTCATCTTCCGAAAATCCCCGGCGTTGCAGGCCCACCTGGTTCAAACCGCGGGTGTTTCCCGGGTTGCCATCCACGATCATGAAGGGCGGCACATCCTGGACGATCTTGGCCACGCCGCCGACGATCGAGTGCATCCCGATCCGGCAGAACTGATGTACCGCGGCCATCCCGGAGATGATCGCATGGTCCTCCACGACCACATGACCCGCCAGGCCCGCGCCGCCGGAAATGATGATGTGGCTGCCCAGTTGGCAGTCGTGCGCGACGTGGGCGCAGGCGAGGATCAGGTTGTTTGAACCGATGCGGGTGGGAAGATTCTCGAAGGTCCCGCGGTGGACGGTCACGTTCTCCCGGAAGACATTGTGGTCACCGACTTCCAAATAGGTCGGCTCGCCGATGTATTTCAGATCCTGGGTTTTTCCCCCCAGCGTCGCGAATGGGAAAACCTCGTTCCCCCGGCCGAAGCGGGAGTGTCCCTCGATGACCACGTGGGAGTGCAGCATGCAGTCGTCCCCGAGGGTCACGTTGGCGCCAACGACGCAGAAGGGGCCGATGCGAACATTGCTGCCAATGGTGGCAAGGGGGGAGACAATGGCGGTGGGGTGGATCACAGGGCGAATTTTCGGACCATCGCCCCCGGAAATACGAGGAATTTTTTCCCCGCCCGGATCACCGGCCCTTTTCCGCCGAATCCAGCATTTGCAAGGCATTGGCCCGGACCCGCGCCGCCGCTTCCTCTCCGTAACGGGTCATGGGGAACTCCGCGGAAAGGCGGTTCAGTTCGTCCTGCCCGACCCAATACCGCTCCTCCGCCTGGAAGGTGAGCGACAGCAGGGCCAGCATCAGCATGGCCGCCGCCCACACCGGCCACAGCAGGTGGCCCAGTGTGGCGCGCCGCAGCGCCTGCCGGGGATTTGCCATGAAACACAGGACCAGACCTACGAAAATCCAGCTTCCCGCAATGCCGTTCAACCCGATGGCGACGACCTTGGAGACCTGTCCCGGCATGCCCGGGAGCAGCATTCCCGCGTAACAGGGGACGGCCAGCAGGGCGGCGCCTGTCGCCACGGTTCCCGGCCAGCGCCGGAGTGGCTGCAGGCCGAGGAAGGCAGCCCGCTTCTCCAGCCGCCGGCTGGTGACTTCCACCGGCAGCAGGATCATCGCCAGCACCAGGCTGCCAAACTGCCCGCCGGGCGCGATGGCATAAGAGTCCATGACTGCATGTCCTCGCGCCGATGCGGGAGTCAGGTAGACCACCACGAAGTACCACAGCAGCGGCAGCCCGATGCCGATGCCGATCACCCGGACCCAGTCACCCGGCTTGAACAAATCCTGGAAGCAACTGCCCAATTGCTTCACGACCGGCGGCTGGCGGTTTTTGCTCCCCGCCGCGATGGCGACGCAATGGAACATGGCGATCCACGCCATCCATGTGCAGGCCCGCTGGAAGAGGGCGTGCTCCGCATACCGCGGCGAAGCCAGTTCTCTTGGCCGGATCGGGGGCGGATCCAACAAGCTCCTGCTGCTCGATCCAATCCTTTGGTCCGTCAAAAACGAACCTTCCCGGTCGATCAGGTTTTCCAGGGCGGTTCCTTTCGTCCGGGCGTCATTTCTGACGATCCGGTCTTGTTCAAACTCGTTGTGGAGTGCTGCAAACTTGTCCCGTTCCTGGTCCAGTCCTAACCGGGTGGCGCCATCACGGAAGTTGGCCACGGGGATGGTGAAAATGCTCCTGATACCAAAAGTCCCCACCAGATCGGAATCACTCCGCGCGACCTTCGTGGCAAGCTCGCGCCAGTCCGCAATGATCTGTAGAAACTCTTCCCGATTGCCAGCGGCGGCCGCTTCCTGCGCGCCCGCTCCGAACAGCGCGCCGATTCCCGAGAGCCCCTCGCCGCCGGAAGCCAGGCTCTGGGCATAGCTCCCCAACATCATCTGGCCGATGACGTCGCGGGGCGGGGGGATCACTTGAATCCTCTTTGCCATCATCTCCCGCCGGTAGCTCCGAAAGCCGGGCTTCGCCAGCGCGTCATGCAAGGCGGCGAGTGCCTCGTCGAGACGGGCCTTGTTTTTGACGGTCCACAAGGCCGCGGGCCGGGGCGAACCGGAAGACACGGAGCCGCTCCCCTTCCGGCTCACCGCTCCATCACCTCTGGCGGCTGCCGTCGATAGGAGAAACCACGAGTTGTCCGGATCGATTTTTCCCGCCGCTTCCAGGGCTTCTTTCGGCACGGTCTTGGATCCCAGCACGTATTCTGACAGAAAAGCCGGATTCTCCGGATCGCTTTCCCACAGCGCTTTCCACCGTGTTTCCCCATCGACGGCTCCGGTGTTCCCGGATAGCAAAAGCAGGTTCTCCGGAGACACTCCCAGCTCTGTCGGGGAATAGCCATCGGGATAAAAACGGGTGAAGATTTCCACCTTCAAAGCCGTATGAACCAACAAGGGCACCGAAACCAGCAGACATATGGCCAGCAGCACGGGCTGCCAGCGCCACCCCTTTCCCGGGTCGCGTTTTTCCAAAGCCCGGATCCCGTCCTCCAAGGACTTCGGCGCCCCGGCGGCATGCTTCTCAAGCAGGCTTCCCAACTCCCCTTCCGCCGACAGCTTCAGCTCGGCCGTCCCCTTCAGCCGGGCAAGCGCGAGTTCCATGAAGCGTCGGGCGTCGGGTTCCACTTCCGAGATCCTCCATGAGATGCCGCTTGCCCGCAAACTCCTTGCACACCTCTGGAACTGAAAGTGACGGACGTTGGGGAGAGAGTATACATCGTCGCGCCCACTATTCCCAGCTTGAAGCCGTCGCGCCCAAGCTCTCCGCCGCAGGCTGGTAGCTTGCTATTACTGCAGACTCGTCTGAAATCCCCCGTTGGTCAGGAGCGCGCGCGCCTCACCGACCAGAAAAAGCGACCCTGCCACCAGCACTGTTTCGCCGGTCTTCTTCGCCGCGTCGAAAGCCGCTTCAAAAGTGGTGTGTTTTTCGTGGTCTGGCGCGTCGGCTGGCAGATAGGTGGCCAGCTCCTCCGGGCCCACTGCCCGTGGAGTGTCCACGGGGCAGAGATAGATCCGTGATGCCAGCGGGGCGAGGATTTCGAGAGTCTTGCCGATGTCTTTCCCATCCACCGCACTGAAAACGAGGGCTGCTTTCTTGCCGGGAAACCGTTCCTCCCACGTTGCTACCAGCACCAAGGCGGCGTGCGGATTGTGCGCGCCATCTAGCACGACTCCCGGCTGGATTTGCTCGAATCTTCCCGGCCAATTCACTCGGGATAGCCCGTAGCCCACGCTGTCGGTGCTGAGGTGGATTCCCACTTTGTGCAGCGCTGCCACTGCGAGCGCGGCATTCCATTTCTGGTGATCCCCGGCCAGGGCCATGGGATATCCCCGTAAGGGTGCTTCCACGAATTCCAGCGGCGAGCGACGCTCGTTCGCCTCCTTCTCCAGCACGCGCCGTGCCGCCGGTTCCTGCGGCGCCGAAATCACCGGCTTTCCTTCCACCAGGATGCCCGCTTTTTCCGCCGCGATTTGCTCTAGGGTGTCTCCCAGCCACTGCATGTGATCCAAGCCGATGGGCGTGATCACGCACACATCCGCCGGCACCGCCGTCGTCGCGTCCAGCCTGCCGCCCATGCCGGTTTCCAAGATGATCATCTCGCATTCGCGCAGCGCGAACCAACGCATCGCCAGAACCAGCGTGATCTCGAAAAAGGTCGGATGCGTTTCCAGCCCCTCACAGAGTTCCCGTAGCTCCGTCAGCATCTCCGCGCAGTTTTCTTCCGGGATTTCCTCTCCGGTCACCTTGATCCGTTCGCGGAAATCGATCAGGTGCGGCGAGGTGAACAGCCCGCAGCGGATACCGCAGGCTCGGGCGATACTGTCGATCATCGCGCAGGTGCTGCCCTTGCCATTTGTCCCCGCGACGTGGATCACCTTCACCCCGTGCGCCGGGTAGGCGAGATATTCCTTCAGTAACCGGCGTGGGCCGTCCAAGCCCAGTTTGATGCCGAACATCTGGGTGGAGAACAACCAATCGATGGCTTCCGGGTAGCGCATGGTGACGCTCCATCCATCGCCCGGATTCCCGCCCCTGCCAAGCAGGCAATCACCAGTCGGCGTGTGTCTTTGGCTCGTGGTCGTCCGTTACCGACAGGGAGCATTGCATGTAGAGTTCCCCTTCTTTCGGGAAAATGTCCGGCACCGGGCAGGAATACACCCCGCCGCCGGGGCACAGCTCCGTGCCACGCGCCTGGCGGTAGGCTTTCACCTCGATGTAGCCCTTTGCGTAAAGGTGCTCGGCGATGTCCTGCGTGCCGTATTCCGCGTAGGGCCGGCCGCCGCTGATGTAGCCATACATGTTCTGGTAGGAACGGGCGGCCACCTGCACGTTTCGCATCGTCAGGACGCATCCGGCTCGGTCACTGCCGCGTTTCCAGGCGCGCGAGCCGACGAATAGGATTGAAATCAAGGCAAGCAAGGTCGCGATCACGATCGTCAGCTCGAGCAAGCTCAAGCCGCGGTGACGCACAACCCGGGGGGAGGAGTTGCTGGTCATGTTATTGGGGGGATGCAGCCAACATAAACCCATTGGAAAAGAACGGAATAACGCCATCGCGTGTCGGTTGTTCCTGATTGTTAATATGTCCGGAATTTGTTTTGGGAATAAGATGGATTCCGCGACCCTCTCATCCAGTGAAAGGCCCCCTCGAAATGAAAAACACTCTCTTTGAAAAAGCCACGGCCCTTCAAGGCCGCGTGAATCCATGTTTCCAATCAGTTGTCCTCCTGTTTCTCCGCATCACCATCGGCTGGCGTTTCTATCTATCAGGCAGTGGCAAGCTGAAAAACTTCGACAATACAAAAGAGTTTTTTACGGACCTGCACATACCCGCCCCGGCCTTCCACGCCGGCCTCGTGGGATGCACCGAGATGGCTGGGGGAATCCTGCTGATCATGGGTCTAGGCACGCGCCTCGCTTCCGTGCCGCTCATCATTTCGATGATTGTCGCGTATCTGACGGCCCACCGCTCGGAGGCCTTCGCCAGCCTCTATGATTTCACCGATCAGGC
Source organism: uncultured Verrucomicrobiales bacterium (assembly GCA_964247045.1). Classification (GTDB taxonomy): domain Bacteria; phylum Verrucomicrobiota; class Verrucomicrobiia; order Verrucomicrobiales; family Akkermansiaceae; genus Luteolibacter. The sequence goes on from CAXTTX010000072.1 coordinate 14,138, forward strand.
ACCCTTCATGTTCCTCTGCGTCACATTGGTGACCCTGGCGTTTGGCCCGGGCAAGTTCTCCCTGGATGCGCTCGTAGAACGCTGGTGGAAGAACCGCAATCCTTGAAAGACCTCAAAGTTCTTTGATCCACAGGTTGGCGAAATCGATCGCCGCCCCGTGGTGCTGGAGGCCGAGCGCTCCCTTTGCGGGCACCCCCGGAAGTTGCGCGTTTTCGACCACCACCCGCCCGTTCAAGGAAACCGTGAGCCGGTCGCCCTGGAGCGTCACCATCATGCGGTTCCACTCGCCCAGCGGACGATCCGCCTTCATCTTCGGCGTCACGGCCGCTTTCACCTCCGCGGGCATCGCGGGATTCGTGCGATATCCATAGACTTCGCCGGAGCCTATGGTCCAGTTCCACAGGTTCACCTGGCTCGCCGTGTTGCCGCGCATGTAGATCCCGCTGTCGAGTTCCTCGATCTCGGCCAGTTCCGGCTTGCCGTCCGGACCCGGTTTGTTGCTGCCATCCGCGAGCACGATTGGCTGCTTCTGGAGCGGTCCTTTGCCATTCCAGCGCCAGTCGAAAACCATCGTGAAGTTTTCGTATTCCTTCTCCGTCCAGAGGTCGGCGGGCTCTCCCTTGCGTCCGCTGTGGCGCAGGATTCCGTTCACCACCGTCCACTCGGGGCTGTTGCCGTGTTTCCAGCCTTCAAAGTCCCGACCGCTGAAAAGCCGCTTGAAACCGGCCGCGGCCACCCCCTCGTTGTTTGCCGAGGGCGGGATCTCCGTGATTTTGATATCTTTAAAGGCGACCCGGTCCCCGTGTCCCAGCAAGGCGATTTGTCCGGAACGGCGTTTCACGCCCTCGTGTTTCGGGTTTCTCGCCGCCAGGTCGTCCAGATTCGCTCGCAGGATGATCTCGCCATTCAGTTCCACGATCAGGCCAGAGTCCTTCACGCTGACCTTTTCATGATTCCATTCACCGACCGGCTTGAGTCCCGTCTTTTTCGCAGGTGCCAGCGTGTAAAGCGAGCCGTTGAACTGGTAATCCTTCAGCGTGGCATACTTGGGGTCCGAGTTATCCAGGATCTGCACTTCCATACCGGTATAGGCACCGTCGCCCGTGCCGGGGTAATGAATGCCGAGGCCGTTGTTGCCGCCCGGCGGAAGCTGGTAATCGAACTCCAGGATGTAGTTCGCGAAACTCTTCTCCGTCACCAGGTTTTTCCCTTCTGGCGTGCAGATGATCGCCCCGTCCTCCACCACATAACCCGCGCCGGTCCAGCCGCCGAGGTCCTTTCCATTGAAAAGGGACTGTGATTCGGCGGCGAAACCTGTTGTGCCGAAGGAAAGGACAACAGGCAAGATCAGGACGTATTTCATGCGGATGGGTGTGGGTGGAAAGCAAGGGGACGGCAGGAGCTTTAGCGATCCGATGCCAGCGCGTCTATCAGATAGCGGGCCGGGCGGAAATTCTCGATCAGGATCTCGTTTTGCGTGCCACGCTTCA
>CAXTTX010000073.1:0-11974 GCA_964247045.1 uncultured Verrucomicrobiales bacterium
CGCCCCATGCCGACGATGCCCAGCGCCTTGCCGCCGATGCGGTGGCCCAGCATGTGGGTGGGGCTCCACCCGCGCCACGCGCCCGATCGGATCAGCAGTTCGCCTTCCAGGCATTCGATCACCAGACGGCCGGGGCCGGAAAACCGGGCGCTGTCCCCTTTGGCCAGCACATGATCCTTCGCGTCCCCTTCCAAGGTCACCCACGCGGTGCCGCACTCCAGGACAAGGCGGACTTGTTCGGCCTCCACGAGATCGATGGATCCCGTATGCCTCGCCGGGAGATGGATGATTTCCACAACGCCTCCCGATCTGGAAACGGACACGGTCAGGGAATCACGGTTGAGCAAAGCGGTTTCGGAAAAAGTGGAAGTCTTCATGACAAACGGGGATTGCGGGTCCGCGGACGAGAGGCGGAGGGACGGGACGGAAGCAGGCGCGCGGGCCGGGGTGGCGGCTTCTTCCAGATTTCAAGAACCGCGTCGCGCACGGCGGCAATGGCGGGATTACCCGCATTCTCCTTGAGGTAACCGATGCACAGGTTCACCGAGGCCCGGAAGTGCGGCAGCGCCACGACGCGGCCGCCGAAATCGAGGCTCTCGATCTGGCTCAAGGCCGTCAGCGTGAGCCCCAGGCCTTCCGCGACGAGATTCATCACGGTTAGATCTTCATTCACCCGGAAGCGCCGTTGCAAGCGCAGGCCTTGTTCATTGCAGATCGATTCGATCGCGCGGAAGTAGGAACAGGCCGGGGAAACGAAGATCCACGGTTTCGTTTCCAACAATTTCCAATCCGGCGAGGACAACTCCTCCGCCCAGGCGATGGGCGCGGCGATGCAAAGTTCCACCGGCTCCAGGGTCTCGAACGCGATGCGCGGGTGCTCGCAGGGCCCTTCAAAAAATCCGATGGAGATGGAACCCTCGTCGATGCCTTGCAGGATCGTACCGCTGCTGCCATTGACCAGATCATAGCTCAGATCGGGATGAAGCGCGGTCAGCAATGCCAGCACCTCCACCAACCGCAGCGGCTCGGGCCGGTTGTTCAGGCCCACCACCAATTCGCCGGAAACCGAATCCCGCAGCATCTCCGCGCTGTTTTTGAAATCCTTCGCCGCGTTCACGATCCGCCGCGCCTGTTCCTGCAAGGCCACGCCCTCGCGGGTGAGCGTCATCCCCCGCGCGCTGCGATCAAACAAACGTACGCCGATTTCATCCTCCAGCGTCTTCAGCTGGGCGCTCACGGCCGGCTGGCTCGTGAAAAGCTTTTCGGCCGCCCGGGTGAGGGTTCCCTCGTCGGCAATGCTGAGAAAGGTGCGGAGTTGATAGAGTTCCATGGTGGTGTTTTGGGTATGATCTCTGGGATCGGCCGATCCGGCCAATCGCATTTTCAAAAGGGTGGGTTCGGAAAACCAGATGGCTCTCCCTTATCGCTGAATAGGGATAATCCTTAGGGATTTAGCTTCGAAACTTGCACAAATTTGCACGATCTTTCTTGACCCTTCCTGCAAATCCTTTATTCAGGAGAACGGATTCAGGGACAGATCGTCCCAACCCACCATGCATTCGTTCAACGGGACCCTACCTCCCTTAAAAAGCCCCATAACCCATGATGAAACACACCCTCCCCCTGGGAGCCCTCGCGCTCCTTGCCATCTCCGCCCCTCTGAACGCGGCCCTCATCGCGTACGAATCTTTCAACTACTCGAGCATCAGCAACGGTACGGCCTCGACCGGTACGGGCTTCGGTGGAAACTGGAACGTGGGACAGGGAAGCATCGCCGTCACCACGGGCCTCACCTATTCGGGGCTCCCCTCCGAATTCAGTTCGGGACGCACCACGGGTGCCGCGCGGGCAAAAGAATCCCTCGCCAGCCCGATCACCAGCGGGACGGTCTTCACCACCCTGCTGTTGAAGAACAGCGGCAATTCGGGGGGCGATGGTGCCGGGTTCATTCTCAGCGGCACCTCGGGCAATCTTTTCGTGGGCTTCGGAGCGGGCTTTTCCGCCGACCAAACCGGCTTCGGCCTGGGAGCGATCGACAGCGGCAACGGCTGGGGCAATCCCACCGCTTTCACCAGCGCGGCCAACATCAGCAACACGGCGATTCATTTCATCGCGTTCTCTACCAACCTTGCCACCAACAGCACCAGCCTGTGGATCAACCCCACGGTGGCCAATGTGGCGGCCGGAACGCTCGGAGCGCCGAGTTTGACCATTTCCAGCGTGACCTTGGGTTCGATCACCGGCATTGGCATGAACGCCATCTCCGCCCAAACCACCATCGACGAGGTACGGATCGGTGACAGCTGGGCCTCGGTCGCCGGTATTCCCGAACCCTCGACCAGCGCGGGCCTGATCGGCGTCGGCGGGCTTGTCATGCTTCTCCGCCGCCGGGATTCGTCGAGGTAACATTCCAAAATTTGCCCCCCTCCGGCATCGGGGGGGTCGTGGAAACACGGCCCGTCTTTTGTTAGTCCTGAATCCGGCGATAGCGCCAGGGCGCATAGCCCTTCTCCTTCAGCTTGTCCGCCAGCAGGCCGCAGGCGCTCACGCGCCACATGGGCAAGGGCCCGGCCTCGTAGGCGGCAAGTTCCTTGCCGGGTTTCGTCCATTTGACGAAGAGCACCACGTGGCGGTTGTTGAGCAGGATGTCTCCCGCCTTGAGATCGTCCCAGGAAGTGAGGGGCTCGCAAATGCGGTGGAGTTCCCGCGTGGAATACGGGCTCGTTAGATTCCAGCAGCGGGAAACAAAGCCGGAGCAATCGATGCCGCAGGACTCCGCGCTGGTGCCGTGATCGCCAAGCTTGCGCTTCGCATCGTTCGCGATGTCACCGGCCTTCTTGCCCTCACCGATCTTCCGGAGAAACGACTCCGGCGTGTCGAAACCACCCCATTGGTAGGGCATGCTTTTCGCAGGAACCCCGGGTTTCCACCAGCCGCCTTTCCCCTCTTGTGCCGGGAGCCCCTTGTCGGGCGTTTGAACGGCGATTCCATTGGAATCCGGTCCGTGCCGCGCGTGGCGTTCCTCCGGCATCCAGGTGACCTGCGTGTAGCGCCACGCGGTCGCCACCGCTTGGTCCCGGGTGACACCGGGTGTGCAAGAACAGACGAGGACAAGGGCAAGGACGGACAGCAGCAGAAATTTCACTCGGCGGTGAAGCTAGCCGGAACCCCTTGCGGGCGTCACGGAGAATTCCCGGTCCCGGGAGCACGCAGCAGCCGGAGCGAATTGAGAATCACCAGCAAGGTCGCGCCGGTATCGGCCAAGATGGCCATCCACAGACCGGCCATGCCGAAAAAGGCGAGAACGATGAACACCGCCTTGATCGCCAGCGCGAAGGCAATGTTGAAACGGATGGTGGCGAGCACGCGCCGCCCGGTGATGACCGCGTCGGCCACTTTCGTCAGGTCATCCTCCATCAGCGCGATGTCCGCGGTCTCGATGGCGGTGTCGCTTCCCACCGCTCCCATCGCAAATCCCACGCTCGCGATGGCGAGGGCCGGTGCGTCATTCACCCCGTCGCCCACCATGCCGACGTATTGATAGCGGTCCACCAGCTTGCGGACTTCCGCCACCTTGTCTTCCGGCATGAGATCGCCAATCGCGTCGTCGATCCCCGCCTGCCTGGCGATGGCAGAAGCGGTGCGCTGGTTGTCGCCACTCAGCATGATCACCTTTTCCAGACCGGCCGCGTGGACCCGTCGCAGGGCCTCCACCGTCTCCGGGCGCAAGGTGTCGGCAATGGCAATCACCCCGAGGATCTCCCCCTTGCAATCCTCGTGCGGCACGTGGCCGATCACGGCGAGAGATTGGCCCTTCGCCTCGATTTCTGATAGAACGGCCTCCACCTCCGGCGTGCAAACTCCCGCCTCGTGGGCCATGCGGTGATTGCCGATGAAATGCGGGTGCCCGTCCAACGTGGCGCGGGCTCCCCTGCCGGTGACGGAAGCATAACCATCGGCGGTACCGGGCGAAATCCCCCGCTTTTTGGCGGCGTCGACAATCGCAATCGCCAGCGGATGTTCCGAATGCGCGTTGATGGCAGCAGCGCGGCGCAGGATCTCATCCTCCGGAAAACCGGCGAAGGAATGGATGCCGACCACTTCCGGCTTCCCGCGCGTGATCGTCCCCGTCTTGTCCAGGGCCAGCGCGCGGAGCTTGCCCACGGCCTCCAGATAGATTCCGCCCTTCACCAGAACACCCCGCCGCGCGAGGGCCGTTAGACCGGAGACAATGCTCACCGGAGTGGCGATCACGAGCGCGCATGGACAAGCGATCACCAGCAGGACCAGCGACCGGTAAATCCACGGTTGCCACGGCTGGGCAAGAAGCAGCGGCGGGACCAGCGCCACGAGCAGGGCCGCGGCAAATACCGCGGGCGTGTAAATCGCGGCAAACCGGTCGACGAAACGCTGCACCGGCGGCCGCTGTTCCTCCGCCTCGCCAATGAGGTGGATGATCTTCGCCAGCGTGGACTCGTCCGCGGACTTGGTGACCTTCACCACCAGCGAGCCTTCCCCATTGACCGTCCCGGCAAAGACGGCATCTCCCGCCCCCTTGTCCACCGGCACCGACTCGCCGGTAATGGGCGATTGATCAACGGAGGAATTTCCAGACACGACCTCGCCATCGAGGGCGATGCGGCTGCCGCTTTTCACGAGGATCTCGGAACCTACGGAAACGTCGGCCACCGGCATTTCCGTTTCGGTGCCGTCGGCGTTGCGGAGGATGGCGGTGGGCGGCGAAAGTTCCATCAGCGCGTCGATCGCCCGGCGCGCGCGGTCGGAGGCCCAGGACTCCAGCAACTCGGAAAGGGAAAACAGAAAAACGACGCTGGCCGCCTCCGCATGGTCTCCAAGAAACCAGGCACCGGTCACCGCCACGGCCATCAGCACGTTCATGTCCAGCCGCCGCGCCAGCAGCGCCTTCCACGCCACGGGAAAAACCAGCAGCCCTCCGGAGAGGATTGCCAAGGCAAACGCCGCTGTCGCTGCCCAAGGCGGCACGAAATTCAGACGGCCCAGCAGCAGGCCCACACCGGTCAGGATGCCGGAAAGCGTGACCAGCGTGCCCTGGGGCAGGGAGCCATGTCCTTCGTGATCATGGCCGCACCCGCTGGAGGAACAGCCCTTCGATTCGTGACTATGGGACATGAGGGAGTTGGAGCGGCCGGGGTGAATGCCACCGGCGGCTGCCTGCATTCTCCCTCCCCTCACCCGCCGGGTCAAATTGGATTTGCCGGGGCCGGAATATCGGAGCTTCCGCCCGGCTCTTCCTTTCGGAGGAGAAAACAATCCATCTCAGGAACGATTGCCCTCTCCCTCCGTTTCCCGCCAGCATCATCCCGTCCACTAACAAAAATGGGGACACCACGGTGGCACAGCGGGTGCTTGCGGAAATATTACCAGAGCGGCACCCGCATGTTACCATCGCGGCACGCTTTTCCGATAGACCTGCAATTGTCACTTTGTTACAACACGAAGCCCCGGAGGAAATTTTCCCATGCCCCCCGGGCAAGCATCCACTCATTCAACCATCCCTGAAAAACCAAACCAATGAGCACGATCACCACCAAAGACGGCACGGAAATTTACTACAAGGACTGGGGTTCCGGCGAACCCATCGTCTTCAGCCACGGCTGGCCGCTGAGTGCCGATGCCTGGGAACCCCAGATGCTTTTCCTGGCCTCGCACGGCTACCGCTGCATTGCCCACGACCGCCGCGGCCACGGCCGCTCCAGCCAGCCCTGGGATGGCAATCACATGGACCAGTACGCGGATGATCTCCTCGAGCTATTCGAAGCATTGGATCTGAAAGGTGCCACCATGATCGGCCACTCCACCGGCGGGGGTGAGGTCGCACGCTTCATCGGCCGCCACGGGACCTCACGCGTCGCCAGGGCGGTGCTGGTGGGAGCCGTGCCTCCGATCATGGTGAAAACGGAAGCGAACCCCGGCGGCTTGCCGCTGGAAGTCTTCGATGGTTTCCGGAAGGCGCAACTCGCGGATCGCGCCCAGTTCTACCTCGATGTCCCCAGCGGTCCCTTCTACGGATTCAACCGCCCGGGCGCAAAAGTCTCGCAAGGCCTCATCCAATCGTGGTGGATGCAAGGCATGATGGGTGGCCACAAGAACACCTACGACTGCATCAAGGCCTTCTCCGAAACCGACTTCACGGAAGACCTGAAGAAATTCGACATTCCCACGCTCATCGTCCACGGCGATGACGACCAGATCGTACCCATCGGCGCCTCCGCCCTGCTTTCCTCGAAGCTGGTGCCCGGCGCAATCCTTAAAATCTACCCGGGCGGCCAGCACGCGCTGGGAGACATCAGCAAGGACCAGCTCAACGCGGACCTCCTGGAGTTCATCCAATCCTGAACAGAACCAACGGGCCATGAGAGATCTCGAAATTGAATGGACGCCCCTCCTCATCCTAACAATCGTTCACGTGTTGATCAGCCTCGTGGGCATCGTCGCCGGTTTCGTCGTGTTTTACGGGATGATCAGGGACAAGCCGTTGCCAGTATGGACGAAGGTTTTTCTGGCATTCACCGTGGCAACCAGCGTCACCGGCTTCTTCTTTCCCTACAAGGGATTCACCCCCGCCGTCGGATTCGGCATCCTGTCGCTTATCCTGCTGGGGCTTGCCCTTCAGGCCCTGTATGGCAAGAAGCTCTCCGGTGGCTGGAGGAAGACCTACGTGATCACCGCCCTGTTCTCGCAATACCTGAACGTCTTCGTGTTGATCGTGCAGTCGTTCCTCAAGATTGCCCCGCTTCACAAGCTGGCACCTACCCAGACGGAGCCGCCTTTCGGCATCGCTCAGGGAATCCTTCTGATCGGTTTCCTCGTGTTCGGAACCCTGGCGGTGAAACGATTCCGTTGAACAACGGTAGCAACCGCCTGACGTTAGGGAATGACAGACAGACCGGTGATTTCGTGAAGAGTTCATACTGGAAATCCGCGCGGTTCCGTGTTATTTCGGCTGCGTGAGCAAGCTTCCCCCCCGCGCTCTTGGAATTTCTGGAATCCTCTTGGCCGCGGTGCTATCTCCGGCACCGGCGTTGGCACTGCAGGTGCGTGGTTATTCCTCCGCCCGGCACGACCGTCTGCTGGATTTCCCGGGCCGTCCCGGCTTCCCACGCGTTCCACTGCCGAATCCCGGCTTTGCACCCGCCTCCGCCGCCCTTTTCAACGGCATCGGCTGGCCCGCGCACCCCACGGACTGGACCCGCCAGATGGCCCTCGTCTCGCCGTGGCATTTCGTCTATGCCACCCACTATACCCTTGGCGCGAACTGGCAGATCGCTTTCGTTGGCACGGACGGAGAACAACACCAGTTTCCGCTGAAGAGCCAGACGCCAATCGTCAGCAGTCAAGGCGAGCAAACCGACCTCATGCTCTGCACTCTGGCCGCGCCCGTTCCCTCCGGCCTCGGGATCACTCCGTTCCAGGTGTTGGATCTATCAGGAGAGGCTGACTACATGGCCAAGACCATGGTGATCTTCGGCAAGAACATGGCCAGCACGATGCCCATTCATGGCTTCACCCGCCTCAAGAACGATCCCGGTTTCGACACAACCCGTTATGCCTACTTTGACTACAACACCGCGGGCGGTGCCGCCGCCGACTGCAACTATCAGGGCGGCGACTCCGGCTCCCCCGTCTTCATCATGGTGAACGGCGCACCCGCCATCATCGGCACCGCCAGCGGGCAGGATCCGCTTCCCAACAACATCTCGCGGAACTACGTGAATTTCATCCCGGCCTATTTGCCGCAACTCGACGCGCTGATGGAAGCACGGGGCTATCACATGAAGCGCCTCAATCCGGGAGCCACGACGCTGGGCGTGCAGATCTCCGCCAATGGTTTCCTGCGCCGTTTGAAAGCAGGCAGCACCGTGCTGAACGTGCAGAACACCGGAGCCGCGGAAGCGCATAACCTCAGCCTGCAACTCACTTTCTCGCATCCGCCCGCCACGGTGAGTGGCAGCGGCTGGATCTGCGAGGCGACCACGCCGCTTGTTTGGAACTGCCGCCGCGGAGGCATGGCCAAGGGCTCGCAATCGACCCTCACGGCTAGCTGGAGCTCCCTGCCCGATGCGGAAAACCTTCAAATCTCCGTAAACCGGACCCACGACGGAACCGGGCCGGAAACCACTACCGTGATCCTACCCGTCTCACAAAGCCACACCTCGTGAATCCAGAGAACCGGCGATTCGGCAAAAGACGCGGATCCTGACTACGATGGCATCCCTAACCATGTTTGAATACGCCTCCGGAGGTTCAATTCGTTCCAAGCGGGATCTTCACGAGATCGCCGTTGGCCGCGGCATAGATGTTATCTCCATCCACCCACATTTCGCTGCTCTGGAATGAGATTCCCTTCAGCTCCTTGACAACCTTGAATTCAAAGGTCTTTCCATCGAACTTGCCGATTCTCGCGACAGACATCCCTCCTCCATAGTTCCCGGAATCGGAGGCCCACATCAAGTTTGGAGACCCGGCTTCTTGAAGCGGCCGGAAGGTCTTCTCTTCCAAAAGACTGAAATCCCCCGTCACGGGTTCCAGCCCTCCGGTGGCGGGATCGATCAGATGATGTTCAGGAATCTCGGGTCCGGTGGCAGACGGAACGCCGGGAAGAACCGCGGAATTGACATGTTCGCGATGTCTCACGAGCAGGAATTTCCCGTGCGCCGGTATGAATGCCACCGTGTCGAATTTGTCGGCGGGTTTCAGAGCAATCGGGAAGACCTCCTTGGTTTCCAAGTTGATCCTGACCGCGGTGTTAGGGTCCGTCCACGCATCCCCGAGTCCCTTCGCCGCGACCGCCCATTTCCCGTCCGGCGAGACCAGTTCACCGGAAAAGGTGCCCTCCGCCACCAGTTCCGGCTCCTTGTCCTTGCGGCATAGCCACAAGCCACGGACGTCCTTGAACTCGCCGGAGTGTAGCACCGCGTCCCCGGAACGGACCTGCCAAGGATAGCGGAAGTGGTGATCCAGATAGACCTCGAAGTCCTTGTGAAGTTCCCTGCGGGAAGCAAGCACGGGGACCTCGGGCGGTTCCTCCACCAGTCCACGGAGTTCTCCCTTGGCCGGGTCGGCTGATTGCCAATGGGCCGAGCCCGGGGAATTTTCCACCAGCACGCGGAGGTCATCGCCCCGCTTCCAGACGGTTTTAATGTTCCCTTGTTCCCGCCGGATCAGGATCTCAACGCCGGGACCATAGCCCGGCTTGAAATCAAGAGCTTGGAACAACTCTTCAAATGCGGCTACCAGTGCCGCGTAAACGACGGTGCCTTTGCTGAAGCCCGGGTCTGAATAGCTTTCCAAATCCTCGAGGGACGATGGCGGATTACCCATGTGGAAGGTCCGGTTCCTGCCTGGTGCCAGATGGGTATAGGTGTAGCTGATCCCGTCGTAGACAGGCATGCTCATCGACGGTAAATCATCCACCCTGTATTTGGTGCAGTAGCCTCCAAACCGTTCGAGCTGAGCCGCTGTCAGCTCACAGATTCCTTTTCGTCCCAAATCGAAGTCCCGGACGGCGAAAGATCGGCCCGGATAGAGCAACACGCTCAACTGGCCCCTTCTGCTACCCTGGATATCGTTGCCAAGCGCGAAGACTTCCAGAAGCGGTTCCGTGATGCCAGACCGCTCGCGCACGAGCTTGTCGAGATCCCGGAATCCCATGTGGGTAGCATCGGCGGTTTTCAACAAGTCGCCTGAGCGGGTGCTGTATTTGTCCCACAACAGCATGGCGGGAAGATCGGTGCGGAAGTCCAGGTGATATTCCGCCAACGCCACTACTTCCTCATCTTCTGCCGACAGCAGAGCCTCCACTTGCAAGAGTTCGAGAGACATCCCGATGTATTCCGCAGCCGCCAGAACGGCGATCCGTGTCTTCGTATTCTTCCGTTTCAGCGCGGCATTCATCGCGGCCGGATCCCCGGAAAGCACGGCGGCAAATCCTCCCGCGGCACCGGGGAGGTCCAGCAGTTCACGGAATTCATTGCCTGTCCACCGTTCATCGTCGCGCAGATAGAGCAGTCCCCAGACGAGTTCGCCTTCCGAGAGATTTCCATCCAACAAGCCTTCCGCCAGAATCCTGCCGGCGGCATTGATGAAATCCCGGATCGCCAGTTCCCGGAGGGCACTGGCCACGGCGGGCTGGCTTTTGGCGAGTTCGCCGGCCTTGAGTTCAAGCGCCGCCAGCATTTCCGGAGTATCCGGGAGCACTTGTTGCCTGAAGTAGTATCCGGTGCCAACCACCGGGTCTTGGTGGTCGCAGTTGGAGCGAATAATCCCCCGCTCCCTCCTATCCGAATATTCATCCGGGAAAGCCTTGAGGTAGCCCACCAGCGCGTCCGTGATTTCGGCCGGCGAGAAACCACCAAGCTGGTGGATTGCCTCGATCACATCCTGCCGCTGATAATGGTTTCCCTCCCAGAAAGAGAGCAACTTCTTGAGGTCGGGAACCGCATTCATCGCATTGTAGCGAGAGAGCGTGGTGGCGGCATAAGCCACGACATCCCGTCCTTCCTTGTGGCCGATCAACTGGAGCAATCCCGGAACGCATTCAGGCAAGTCCACACCGCGCAATGAATTGATCATCGTTTCCCTGCGCTCTGCCGGCGCATCAGACCAAGTGGGATCCGCTAGCCAAGGCAGTAAGAGCCGCAGACCTTCAACCCGGGAACGATCATCGCCGATCCCGGCAAGCAAATAGACCGCGTTGTCACGCCCCGGCCGACCACCACCATCTAGCATCTTGACCAATTTGGGGATCAAAACCGTGGCCTCTTCGTCGGGGATGGCATGCTCGAACCAACTCATCTCCCGCACGCCGCCCCGTTCCACCCGGGAAACGATCCATTCTTCCTTTCCTTCCCACTTTTTCGCCAGGAGCGCCCGAACGGCGATTTCCCTGGCATCTTCCGAAACCGCGGCGTTGGCAGCCAACTCCTGCAGGCGAAGGCGCCACACGGCGGAGTCCGGCACATCCATTTCCATCAGGACCCTGCCTGCCGCCGCGGCGATACCTGGGTTACCAGGGTTACCAGGGTTACCAGGGTTACCAGGGTTACCAGGGTTACCATGGTTACCAGGGTTACCAGGGTTACCATGGTTACCAGGGTTATCGCCGACGGCGAAAGTCTTCAGGAGACCCACGAATTCCTCCGGTTCGCGGTGTTGCAGGGCAAGCCAAGCCGGATCCCGCTCGCTCATCCAAACGTAGCTCTCCCATTTGGCATTCCGGGCATCCGCGATGACTTCTTCCCGAAGCAAGCCCGATTGCTGATAGATCCACGCGCGCGTCTCCCGGGCCCGTTCGCGTTCCTCGGGCGAATTGGCGGGTAGTTTTGCAAATGCCGCGGCGACGGCCTTCGCGCTCTCCTCATCCTGCGGCAGGAACCAGAGCAGCTTGGGAATTGCTGCAGGTTCGGCCAAGGCAGCCTTCAAGAGCTTCGCGCGGGTTGCCGGGCTGGGTCCTTCCCCGGCATTCCGGTAATATTTCTCCCGCCAGTAGGCTAGGGCCTCGGCGGGTTCCGCGTCTTCGGTTGGCAAGTGCCACGGTCCCGGCCAATCGGGTAAAGGTTCACCGGACTTGACCCGCTCATCGATCACCTGGTTCCAGTTCGTTTCCGGCCGCTCCAGTCCCTGGAGTTTTTCCGCGAGGCCGGAAATCTGGCCACGCCCGATGCCGGGAGCTGCCAATAGTATGATCAGCGGCCAAACGAGACTGAGAATTCCAGCGGCCCGGGACATGACCTTGCAGACCTATCAGTGGCAGCGCGGTGTGTCCAGTCCGGGACTTCCGGGGAAACAGGGATTTAAACCGCTCCTCTTCAAGCGGACCGGGCCGATCCCGCCCTACCGGAGAATCACTTCCCCCAGCGCTCCAGCAGCGTCTTGGCCATGTCGGAGGGCGTTTCGGAAACCGCAATGCCGCATTCCGCGAGGATCCGCTTCT
>CAXTTX010000073.1:11984-15596 GCA_964247045.1 uncultured Verrucomicrobiales bacterium
GCCTGCGCGGTGTCTTCTTCCCCACCGACGATCGCACCGGCGTGGCCCATGCGGCGCCCCGGAGGCGCGGTCGCACCGGCGATGAATCCGGCGATCGGCTTCTTGCAGAACTTCTGGGCCCAACGCGCGGCATCCACTTCCGCGTTACCACCGATCTCACCGATCATGATGATGGCTTCGGTTTCGGGGTCATCGTTGAACATCTCCAGCACTTCCTGGTGGTTCGTGCCGTTGATCGGGTCGCCGCCGATGCCCACGCAGGTGCTCTGGCCGTAGCCGAGCTGCGTGAGCTGGAACACCGCCTCATAGGTAAGCGTGCCCGAACGCGAAACCACGCCGACGTTGCCGCGCTTGTGGATGTATCCCGGTGCGATGCCGATGCGGCAACCGCCATGCGATTTTTCACCACGGCCGGGAGTGACGAGGCCAGGACAGTTCGGTCCTACCAGGCGGGACTTGGAACCTCGTAGGGCATCCTTCACGCGCATCATGTCCATCACCGGAATGCCTTCCGTGATGCAGACGATGAGTTCCACACCCGCGTCCGCGGCTTCCAGGATGGCATCCGCGGCGAATGGCGGCGGAACGAAAATGGCGGAGGCAGTCGCACCGGTTTCATTCACGGCTTGGGACACCGTGTCGAAAATCGGCACGACGTTCTCGAACTTCTGGCCACCCTTCCCGGGCGTCACACCCGCGACGAGTTTGGTGCCGTAGGCGAGGGAGAGCGAGGCGTGGCGCGCGCCAAAGCTGCCGGTGATGCCCTGGACCAGGACCTTGGTGTTTTCGTCGATGAGGATTGCCATGGGGAAAGTCTGCTAGATAATCGGTTCTAAATTTTTCAGTGCGAACACTCGGGGTGGTTCGGCTTCTTCTGGTGGAGCGCGATGGTGTTGCCGGAGGGGTCGCAAACCAACGCCAGCCTGCACACGGGGAACTCCTGCACGGGCATCGCGAATTTCGCTCCACCTTGCTCCAGCGTCGCCACCGCCGCGTCGAGGTCTTCCACCTCGAAGCAGACGCCGCCGCCATGGGCGCTCGGCTGCCATTGCTCGCTGGTCTTCGTGATCGCCAGGGTCTGGCCGCCGGGGATGGTGAACTCCAGCCAGTGGACCTCGCCCTCTTGCTCGAAAACCATGCCTTCAGTCAGACCCAGGAGTTCTCCGTAAAACTTGCGGGACTCGGCGATGTCATTCACCGCGTAGCCCACGAAGCCCAGTTCCTTGATCCCGATCCCGGCCATGGTTGTTGGTTGGTTCAAAAATTTCAGGCGACGGCCGCGACGATCTTGCGCGCGCCATCTGCCATGTCGTCCGCGGAAACAATGTTCAGGCCGGAAGCGGCGAGTGTCGCCTTGCCCATCTCCACATTGTTGCCTTCCAGACGCACCACGAGGGGAATCGGCAGGCCTGTTTCCTTCGCCGCGGCGATCACGCCCTCCGCGATGACATTGCAGTCCATGATGCCGCCGAAAATGTTGATCAGGATGCCCTTCACGTTCGGATCACCCAGGATGATCTTGAAGGCCGCCGTGACCTGCTCCTTGGAAGCACCGCCGCCCACGTCGAGGAAGTTGGCAGGTTCGCCACCGTAGTGCTTGATGATGTCCATCGTCGCCATCGCGAGGCCCGCGCCATTGACCAGACAGGCGATGTTTCCGTCGAGGCCGATGTAGTTCAGGTCATACTCGGAAGCAGCCACCTCGCGGGGATCTTCCTCCGTCTTGTCGCGCATCGCGACAATGTCCGGGTGGCGATAGAGCGCGTTGTCGTCAAAGCCGAATTTCGCGTCCAGCGCCAGCACCCGGCCGTCCGGAGTGGTCACCAGCGGATTGATTTCCAGCATGGCGCAGTCGCATGAGATGAAGAGCTTGTAGAGATTGCCCAGCAGTTTCGCGAATTGCTTGGCGATGTCGCCACTGAGTCCCAGCGCGGCGGAAAGCTTCCGCACCTCATAGGGTTGCAGACCCAGCACCGGGTGGACGAACTGACGGATGATCTTCTCCGGCGTGTTGTGTGCCACATCCTCGATGCTCATGCCGCCTTCCGTGGACGCGACGATGACCGGGCGGGCGGTCGCGCGGTCCATCAGGATCGCCAGATAGTATTCATGGGTGATCTCCACCGCCTCGGCGATCATCACCTTGCTGACGAGCTTGCCCGCTTCACCGGTCTGGATGGTCACGAGAGTCTCGTTCAGCATCTTCTTGGCGTATTCCGCCGCTTGCTCCGGGGACTCGATGAGATGCACCCCGCCTTGGAAACCGTTCTTGAAGTGGCCCTTGCCACGTCCGCCCGCATGCACCTGCGCCTTGATCACCAGTTTGGCTCCGGCGAATTCCTTTGCCGCTGCGGCGGCCTCCTCCGGGGTGCTGGCGACCCGGCCAACCGGGCTCGGAACTTGGAAACGGTCGAACAGCTCTTTGGCCTGGTATTCGTGGATATTCATGATGAGAGGCGGGAACTCGCCCTCAACAGGCGAAATCGCCGGGACGGTATTCCCCCCGCCCTTCCGGGGTCAAGGGTTCCTCTTGGAAAAATCCAGCAAAATCGGCCTCTTCGGGCGTCCCGGAATCTTCACCCAATTTGAAGTTGCCGAATGGCAATGGCTGCGGAAAGTGTAGCGTGCCCGGATTATCACCTATCTCCCGCCATGGTTGACGCCCGTTCCGAAGAAAATCCACAGAGAGAGGCCATTCGTCCCGTCAAACACTCCCTGAAACCTTTGGTCCTCGGGGCAATCATCGCCATCCTGCTCCTGGCGGCCGATGGTGTCCTCACGGTTTACAATGCCCGGCGCCTCCAGGCGGACAATTCCAAGGTCCTGCACACCCAGGAAGTCACCACGGGCCTTGAGCGCGTCCTCTCCCTGATGAAGGATGCCGAAAACGGCCAGCGCGGCTTTCTACTCACCGGCGAGGTTCCCTATTTGGATCCTTATCAGGCGGCGATCTCACAAGTCCCAAGCCAGGTCGATCTTGTCCAGAAACTCACCTTGGACAACCGGGCACAACAGGCCCGTTTCCCGGAACTCCGGGCGTTGATCAACTCCCGGCTCGGACTGCTGGAGGTAAACATCACTGCCCGCCGCAATGGCTCGCTCGACGCTTCGGCCGCGATGATCAAGGAAGGCACTGGCAAGCAGGTCATGGATTCCATCCGCTCCGTGATCGACGCGATGCTGGATGAGGAGACCATCCTCATGAAAAGGAGACAGCATCGCTCCGACACCACTTACAATGCAGTGCTCGGCAGCGGCATCCTTTCCAGCGTCGCGGCCATTTGCGCGATCCTCGCCCTCTTGATCGCCACCCGCCGCCACCTCGCCGGCAGGGAATCATCCGAACTCGCTCTCGCGGAACAAGGCGAACGCCTGCGCACCACCTTGGCAAGCATCGGCGACGCCGTGATCACCACCGACAAGGACGGGCGGGTGACCCATCTGAATCCCGTCGCCCGTGAGTTGACCCGCTGGACCAACGAACAGGCTGCGGGCAAACCCTTGGAAGAGGTCTTCCGCATCGTCAACGAAACCACCCGCAAGACCGTGGAAAGTCCGGTCACAAAAGCCCTGCGGGAGGGGGTGATCGTCGGACTGGCGAACCATACCATC
>CAXTTX010000074.1:0-3238 GCA_964247045.1 uncultured Verrucomicrobiales bacterium
CCGGTGTCCTGGCAGAAGGGGAGGATGCCGTGGGAGGCGATCTCCGCATTCTTCAGGAGCATCAGCGCGACCATGCGGTCGTTCTCCGAGGCTTCTGGATCGTCGAGGATGGCCGAGACCTGGGCGAGGTGGGAAGGGCGGAGGGTGAAATTGATCGCCTTGATCGCCTCCGCCGCCAGGAAAGTAAGTGCCTCCGGGGCGATCTTCAGAACCGGCTTGCCCTCGAACTCCGCCATCGAAACGTGGTCGGTGGAAATCTGCTCATACTCGGTCGTATCCGGGCCGAGCGGGAAGGGGTCTTGGTAAAAGAAGGGCTTGTCGGGCATGGCGTGCGGCTTTTTCTAAACAGGGGAGGAGGGCGGCGCAAACGGTTTCCCGCGGAGGCAGGGTGGCGTCCCGGGGAGGGCAACTGCGAATTATGGGATCGCCGGGCGCCCTGCAGGGATTTTTCCCCAATCCTCATTCTTTCAAGGCTTGCAGGGCCTTGGCGAGGGGGCTACCACGGCCCCGTCATGGCCAAGAAACCTGTTGTGCTGATCATTCGCGATGGCTGGGGTGTGAATCCCGGTGGGCAAGCAACCGCCGTAAAGGACGGGAATGCCACCCTGCTGGGGAAAACACCTTTCCACGAGGTGATGTTCGCCAAGTATCCGAAGGGTTTCCTCAGTGCCTCGGGGATGGACGTGGGCCTGCCGGAGGGGCAGATGGGCAATTCCGAGGTCGGCCACCTGAACCTCGGTGCGGGCCGGATCGTTTACCAAGACCTGACACGCATCAACAAGTCGATCCTGGATGGGGAACTTGCGAAGAATGCCGTCTTCGTGGACGCCATGGCCAAGGCTAAAGGGTCGCGGCTGCATCTGATCGGCCTGGTTTCCGACGGCGGCGTACACAGCCACGAGGACCAACTTATCGCGATGGTAGGCCTCGCGAAGAAAGCCGGAGTCGATGACATTTTCATCCATGCCATCACCGATGGCCGGGACACCTCGCCGACCGGCGGGGAGGGGTATCTGGCCAAGGTGGAAGACGAGGCTGCCAAATACGGCGCGCGCATCGCCACGGTGGTTGGACGCTATTTCGCGATGGACCGCGACAAGCGCTGGGACCGGGTGAAACTCGCCTGGGATGCCATCGTGCTCGGCAAGGGCGAGAAGCGCGAGGTCCTCGCCAGCGAGGCCGTTGCCGACTACTACCGCATGGACAAGACCGACGAGTTCATGCCGCCGATGATCTTCACCGAGGCGGATACCCATCGCGTGCGTGATGGGGATGTGATCCTTTTCTTCAACTTCCGTTCCGACCGCGCGCGCGAGCTTTCCGAGGCATTTGTTTATCCGGACTTCGACGGCTTCGACCGCGAGTTCGTCCCGAAGGTTAATTATTACACACTTACCCAATACGACGAAAAATACGGCTGCCCGGCGATCTTCGCCCCGCAGTCGCTCGACCGGGTGCTGGGACAAGTGGTGGCCGATGCCGGCAAGACGCAAATGCGCATCGCGGAAACCGAGAAGTATCCGCACGTGACCTATTTCTTCAATGGCGGCGATGAAGTGGCTTATACGGGTGAGGACCGCTTCATCATCCCGTCGCCGAAGGACGTGCCGACTTATGATTTCAAGCCTGAGATGAGCGCCCAACAGGTGACGGACACCGTGGTCGCGAAGCTCAAGGATTATGACATGGTGATCCTCAACTTCGCCAACCCCGACATGGTCGGTCACACCGGTGTGGTGGAAGCCGCGGTCAAAGCCTGCGAAACGATCGACGCGGACGTGAAGGTGATCGCCGAGGAAACTCTGCGTCTTGGTGGCAAGCTTCTCATCACCGCGGACCATGGCAACTGCGAGTACATGCGGAACGCGGATGGTTCGCCGAACACCGCGCACACGACGAACCTCGTCCACGTCTTCTACGTCGCCGCGGATGCGGACAACTACACGGTGAACGACGGCATCCTCGCCGATGTTGCTCCGACCTTGCTGGCGATGATGGGACTTCCGCAGCCCAAGGAGATGACCGGCAAGAGCCTGCTTTCCGCGAAGGCGAAGAAGGCCAGCCCGGCACCTGCCGCCAAGAAAGTGGCCGCGAAGACTCCCGCGAAAGCACCCGCCAAGAAAGTGGCGGCCAAGGTGGCCGATCCCGCTGCCCCGGTGAAGACCGCGACGCCTTCCGCGAAGAAGAAGTCGGTTGTCAAAAAGATCAAGGGTTCGAAGAAGTGGGGCCGCTGAGGTTCTTCCGCACCATCGCAGGGGATAGGAATCTGTTGTTTCCTGCGGAGGGGCCGGGCATTGCAGTGTCTTGAGGCGGATTTCAGAGTGCTCGTTGCGGAAGCGATGGGCATTTTGTGGGTTTTTGGGGCGCGAGGGGCTGGTGGCATGTCCAAGAATGTCCAGTTTTTCAGAGAACGTTGAGGATGGGCCGGGTGGTTGGGGTGGAGTGCAATCGGCAGGTGGTGAAGGGGTTATAGATGCCAAGTTGAGAGTTGTTTCGAGATCTGACGGCACAGGGGCCGTACTCGTGTCCGGTGCCGGTGATAGCGGTGCGGGATTGGCCACGGATTGACGGACTGGAAGTGGATTTTCCTCCGGATGAGGAGTGACCGGGCCGAACGAGGCGGACTGGAAGGCTTCGAACCTATCGGCGAGTTTGCCCTGGGGGGAGACCTCTGGCTGGTCGAAACCGAGCATGCGGGCGAGTTCGCGGATGGCAGCCAGTTTGTTGACCATCTTGATCCGGTGGGTGCGGTTGCCTCTGGCGTCTTCCCGGGTGGTTTGCTCCTGGATGATGTTGTCGCCTTGCCGGATCTCTTCGATGGGGGTGTGGACGACTTTCCAGAGCCAATCGGTGAGGAGACTGCGGTGGTAGAAGTTCTCCCGGGTGAGGCGGTGGCGTTGGGCGGCAAGGTAGGCGGCAATGGCCGGGACCTTGAGAAGACGAGTGGCGATGCGGGCGGGATTGGACCGCGAGTAGCCAGCGAGGATGGCGGCGCGGTAGGCGAAATGGCCTTGGAGGTAGAATTCGGCGAACTTGCGCTGGCGGTGGTTCAGGCCGTCCCCGGGGAGTGGCGGAATGTCGGGATCGGCGTTGAGAAGGTTGGTTTCCATTCCGAGGTTATATCATGCAGAAGGGGGGCTCTCAGTACCTGCAGGGCAAAAAAGTGCGAGGTGTGAGAAAATTCCTGAGAGGGCGGAATTGGATTGAGACGATGGATGACGTGAAGGTGGCACACAGT
>CAXTTX010000074.1:3248-4098 GCA_964247045.1 uncultured Verrucomicrobiales bacterium
GCCAGGTCGCTTCGCTCCCATTCTGCGACGGGTGCAGCCAAATGGCTAACGATCCACCACCCAGACTCCTGACGGGGATGGTCCTTTGAGTTTGACGCCCAGCGGCCGACGTGCTGGAAGTGACAGCATGTGTTGTTTCAGCAGGAACGTGAAGTTTGTGGGAGCAACGCGGATCTTTGCCCGGTTCCTGGACGGTGTTGACCAGTGCATCGTCTATGAGATGTCGCTCGATGCGGACGAGGAGCTGGCGATGATCCTGCCGATCCCGGTGGCGCAGCCGGCCAAGGATAGTGCTGTGAAATTCCACGATCTCAGCGGCTACTCCCGTTTCTTTTTCGACTTGGAGCGGGCTTTTCCGGAACCGCCGGTCATGGCCGCCGGGCGAGGTGAACCGATGAATTTCGGGCCGGTGGGGAAGGAGCTTCCCGTGCAGCGGGTGGGTTCGTTCGATGCGTCATTTGTTCCCCGGGTGGCGGATTTCGGGCGGCTGGACCCGCAGTTCCGGCTGGATGATTCGGTTTGGCAATCGTTGCCCCAATACAAGGATTTCGGCTTCGCGGTTTTCAAGCTGCGGAAGGGGAAGCAGGATGTGCATCCGATGGCGTTCCGGTTTCCGACGGCCACGCCGGGACGCATCTTCTTCCCGACGGTCCACATTCACGACGGCAAGGTCCACGAGGAGGAGGAATTCGACCACACGCTTTACGCGCAGGCGTGGAAAATCGCGGTGATCAAGGGGACGGAATGGGAGGAATCCCCGAAGAACGCGGGGCAGTTCGTGAATCTGAGGAAGTCAGGGGGATCTGGTGTGGGGCGGGGGGCATCTTTATAAATGCAATCTCCATGGTTT
>CAXTTX010000074.1:4108-10189 GCA_964247045.1 uncultured Verrucomicrobiales bacterium
TTTGCGGAAGAACGAGGACGTGGTGGCGGTCGCGCGGAAGTTGGGATGAAACTTGCGGTGCCGCGAGAGCGATGTCAGGAACAGACGATGCGTGGTTTCCTCCTTGCCCTGGTGATGCTGGTTCCGGCCGCGGCGGCACCGAAGAAGGTGGCTGTTTTTGTCGCGCTCTGTGACAACGCGAGCCAGGGAATCATTCCGGTGCCCGCGAAGATCGGCGATGGGAACAAGCCGGCGGAAAATTTGTATTGGGGGTGTGACGATGGTCTGGCGACTTGCTTCCGGAAGAGCAAGGCGTGGAAGTTCCAGCGCAAGGAGGTGCCGGAGGACAAGCGGATCTTTGAAAGGCTGATTTTTCTCCACGAATCGGGGGATGTCGAGGTGACGGCCGAGGCTTGGAAGGGTTCCGAGATCAAGGCGTGTCTAACAGCCTTTGAGGCGGCGTTGATTTCGGGGAATCACGATCTTTGTGCCTACGTGGGGCACAATGTATTGATGGATGCGGCGATGATAGGGGCGGTCGATCCGCCTGCGGGAAAAGCGGTGAAAGCCTGTGACGCGATGGTGCTTTGTTGCATGAGCGAGTTCTACTTCAAGGAGCGGGTAGTAGGGCTGGGGGTGAAGCCGGTCTTGCTAACGACGCAGTTGATGTATCCGGGGTCGTTCATCCTGAGGGATGCATTGCCGTTGTGGGCGAAGGGGAGGGGGACGGGGGATTTGAGGACGGCTGCCGCGGCGGCTTATGCGCGGAACCAGAAGATTTCGCAAAAGGCGGCGGCGGGAGTGTTTGCGGTGATTCCCTAGATTCATTTTCCGGTCGATTGCGGGGATGCCGGGCCCACGAGGCCGAAGAAACGTGGGGCGGCGGCCTCTGACGGATGCTATCCCCGAATGTATCTACCCCGGGGTAGGCGCTTCGCGGTTCCCGCTTGCACCAACCCCGGGCTTGTGGGCGCAACACCGTTGGTGTTGGAGCAATGTCCGAAGCGCACCGTCAGTCGCTGGTGCTTCGCAAGGTGCTTCGCGCCTGTTGTCACAACCATCTGTCAGGTCTTGGAATTTCTGGCCGGGAGGAGGAGACGGAGGCCGTTGAGGCAGACGAGGACGGTGCTGCCTTCGTGGCCGACGACGCCGAGCGGGAGGGGTAGTGCGAAGCCGAGGGCGGCGAGGATGAGGAAGACGATAACGGAACTGGCGAAAACCAGATTCTGGGTGAGAACGCGTTTCGCGCGGCGGGCTTCGGCCAGCAGCAGGGGGATGTTTTCCAAGCGGTCGCCCATGAGGACGACATCGGCGGTTTCCATGGCGATGTCGGTGCCTGCCGCGCCCATGGCAACGCCGAGGTCGGCACTGGCGAGGGCGGGTGCATCGTTGACGCCATCTCCCACCATCATCACCCTGCCGGATTTCTTGAGCGTGCTGATGACCTTCAGCTTGTCTTCCGGAAGCAGGCCAGCGTGGATTTCATCGATCCCCGCTTCGCGGGCGATGCTTTCCGCGACGAGTTGCTGGTCGCCGGTGAGCATGACGATTTTTTTCACACCGAGGCGGTGAAGTGATCGCACGAGGTCGCGAGCCTCGGGACGCAGGGTGTCGGCCATGACCAGCACCGCCTTCGCGACGACCCCACCGTCCTGCCGGATGCCGTGCCAGACGCAGGTCTTGCCCTCCGACTGATAGGTGCGGGCGGCGGCGAAGTCATCCATGTTGGCAGCGCCGAGTTCCGCGAGAAACCGCTCGCTGCCGACAATGTGCCGGACTCCGGATGGCAATGCCGCCTCGGCCCCCTTGCCGGTGGTGGCTTGGAAATCCCGTGCTTCGGGGACGTCGAGTTCCAGATCGGCAGCGGCTTTCACGATGGCGCGGGCGAGGGGGTGCTCCGAGCGGGCCTCAAGGGCCGCGGCATCCTGAAGCAGTTCCGCCGTTGAGGCGGATAGGCTTTTGTCCACGGCTTCCGCTCCGGCAGCCGTGACGATATGCGTGAGCGATGGCTTCCCGACGGTGAGCGTGCCGGTCTTGTCCAAGGCCACGATGTCGATGCGTGCGGCCATCTCAAGGTGGGAACCGCCCTTGATGAGAATGCCGCGGCGGGCGGCACCGCCGATGGCGGACAGGACCGTTGCCGGGGTGCTGATGACCAGCGCGCAGGGCGAAGCCACCACCATGATGGTCATGGCCCGGTAGAAAGCCTTCGACGCGGGCTCACCCATGAGGAAGGGGATCAGAAAGACGAGCGCGGTGAGCGCGATGACACCCATGGCATAGTATTGCTCGGCTTTTTCGAGAAAACGCTGGGTGCCGGATTTTTCCGCCTGGGCCTCGGCGACGAGTTCGACGAGTTTCGCGACCGTTGAATCCTCGGACCGCTTGGTGACCTTCATCTCGATGGCACCGCTTTGATTCAGAGTTCCGGCGAAGATCCCGCCGCCGATTGTCTTCGCGACAGGCATCGATTCCCCGGTGAGTGAAGATTCATCGACGTGTGTGCTGCCTTCGGAAACGGTGCCATCCACGGGGATCTGCTCACCGGGGCGGACGAGGACCGTTTCGCCGACCTGGACTTCCTCCAGCGGGACCGAGGTGAATTCGCGCTTCACCAAGGCAACCGCGGGCCGCAATTCCAGCAGGGACTCGATGGCGCGGCGCGTCCGGTCCATGGCGCGTTGCTGAAGGACATTCGAAAGGCTGAACAAGAAAAGGAGAAGGGCACCCTCGAAGGGAGCGCCGATGATGGCCGCGCCCAAGGCGGCCAGGATCATCAGGAAATCCACATCCAGGACCCTTTCCCGCAAGGAGGCGATGGCGGAGCGGAGGCCCTGCTGCCCGGCAAGGATGTAGGCTGCCAGATAGAGCAGGTTGCTGCCCATGCCTACGCGGATGGACTTCTCCACCAGCAAGGCGGACACAAGCGCTAACAACCCGCCCGCACATGAAATCTCGTCATTGAGGACTCCGGACAAAAGCTGCTCCCTGAAGGAGGGGCGTGCGGACTTCGCGCCGCGAGCGATGGGCTGGACTTTCGCACCAGCTTGCCGCAGCCGGTCCAGCATGGCAGGAGAGGCGATTTCCGACGGGTCAAAGGTCACCGAGAGAACCTTGCCGAGATAGGTTGCCGAGGCCCGGCGGACCCCTGGGATCTTTGCCACCTTCCGCTCCAATTTCAGGGCACATGCCTCGCAGGCGCTGGTGCTGAGCCGATAGAGAGACTTTTCCAAGACCGTGGAAATCGTCTTCCCGTGGTTGCTGATCCATTCGCGGACTTCGTCCTCGTCGAGGCGGACGGGGTCGAACTCAATCTCCAGGCGGCCTTTCACCAGATCCGGCCTGACTTTGACGATGCCGTCGTGGTCCGCCAATTCCCGGACGAGGTTGTCGGTGTCGGTTGGCTTTGGAGCAGGAGTATTCATCAAGACCGAGTTTGGGAAATTGCCAAACGGCACAGACCTTACCCCATGAGGGGCCCGGGCGGCAATGATTGGATTCCAACCATCCAGTTACCGATCGGAGCTTGCGGGGAAGCTACCACCCGGCAGTATGGAAGGCGAATGGACATACTTTTGGTAGAGGACGAACCTCAATTGGCTGCCCAGGTGAACCGTTCGCTGGAAAGGGCAGGGCACGCAGTGGTCCGTGCATCCGATGGCCCGTCGGCGCTGGCAGCGGCGAAGGAGGCCCGATTCGACCTGGTGCTGCTGGATGTCAATTTGCCGCTGATGGATGGATTCGAGGTCATTTCCCGGCTACGCGCCGCATCGAATCCGGTTCGGGTTCTGATGCTGACCGCCCGGTCCGGCGTGGGTGACCGGGTATCGGGGCTGAAGGCGGGTGCCGACGACTACCTGACCAAGCCTTTCGCGATGGAGGAACTGCTGGCGCGGATTGAGGTGCTGGGGCGACGGGACCGGTCGTTTTCAAAGGAGAGCGTCTTGCAGGTCGGGGAGGTTTGCATGGATACCGTCAAGCGGCGGGTCACCCGCGGTGGTGAGAAGATTGATCTATCACCGCGCGAATTCGAGGTGCTGGAGGTGTTCATGAAGGAGCCGGGAAGAGCCTTCTCGCGGGATGAGATCTGCGAGAGGATTTGGGAAAGGGAACATGAATACGACACGCGGACCATCGAGATATTCATCATGAGGCTCCGGAAGAAACTCGACCGTGCGGGAACGGAGTCGATCATCCGGACGATCCGTAGCGTGGGATACGCGATGACAACGGTGCCATGAAACGCTGCTCACTGAAGGTCCGGGTAGGCCTGTATGCCGCATTGCTGACCATGCTGGCCCTGGTGGCCGGAGCCGCCGTGATGTTCGCGAGGTTGTATTTCTATCAGGTTTCGGAGATCGACGAGCTGCTGCGGGGCGACGCGAAGGAACTGGTCTGGGATCTGAAGAATTTCCGGGATGCTCCGACAGATCCGAATGAACCGTTGAAGGAGAGTTTCATCCCGGTGGACGTGCGCGAGGATTATTTGCAAATCGAAGGGCCCAACGGCCGGGTTGTTTACCGGTCTCCCAATTTGAACGGGCGGAACATCGACCTCGCGGAGGGAGCCACCGCCACGATGAAATTGGGCGGGATCAAGGTCCGGGTGGGGGCGTGGAGAGAGGCTCCTTATCTGGTGAAGATCGGGACGCGGCTTGGAGTTGTGGAGCGGTTCCAGAGGTATCTGATGGTCGGTTTTGCGACGGCATTGCCCGCGGTGGGGCTGGTGGTGTTTTTCGGGGGACTGTGGCTGGGGCGGCGTGCGGTCGAGCCGGTGGCGCGCTTGAGCGCCGCCGCGGAGAGGATCAGCGCCAGCAATCCGGAAGAGAGATTGCCAGAGGCCGAGGCCAATGACGAGATCGCGAAATTGACGGAAGTTCTCAACCGCACCTTTGACCGTCTGCAAAGTTCGTATGAGATGGCAAGCCGGTTTTCCGGGGATGCCTCGCACCAATTGAAGACGCCCCTGACGATCCTGAGGGCCGGTCTTGACCATCTTTCGCGGGGAACGGATCTCAACGAGGCCCAGATCGCGGAAGTATCGTTGCTGAGACAGCAGACGAGGAGGCTGACCTCCCTGATCGACGACCTTTTGCTGCTGGCCCAGGTGGATGCGGGCAAGATGTCTTTGGACAGGGGGGAACTGGACTTGAAACCCCTTCTTCTGGCCGCGGGGGATGATTTGCAGACGCTGGTGGAAGGGCGGGGGATCACGGTGGAGGAGATCCTGCCGGATTCATTGCCGGCCTTGGCCGACCGGCGGCTCGTGGGGATGATCCTCCAGAGCCTCGTGGAGAACGCGGGAAAATACACGAATGACAACGGCCAGGTCAGGATCACCGGATCGCGGGAACAGCGGCATCTGTCCATCAAGATCGCCAACACAGGACGTGAGATCACCGGTGCGGACCGGGAGCAGATTTTCGAGCGGTTCCGCCGCGGCTCGGCGGTGGGAGGAGACATCCGCGGTTACGGCCTGGGACTGAATATCGCCAAGGAACTCACGCGGGCCCATGGCGGGGAACTCAAGCTCAACGAATCGGAGGCCGGCTGGATTGAATTTGAAATCCGGTTGCCGATGTCTCCACGGGAATTGGTGAATCCTGCCGGAAAAAATCCTGCGGATGAATCCTGATTCACGCGGCGGGAACCTTGGCGCGAATTTTTGCAGCGATGTCGTGGAAGGCGGCGGAAACCTTGCTTTGGGCGGGGGGGACGAGGGCTACGGGGGCACCTCTGTCACCGCGCTCGCGGGTCTCGATGTCGATGGGGATCTGGCCTAACAGGGGGACGTTGAGGTGCTCGGCCTCGCGGAGGCCGCCGTCCTTGCCGAAGATGGGGTAGCGTTTGCCGTCGTCGCCTTCGAACCAAGCCATGTTCTCGATGAGGCCGAGGATGGGGACATTCACCTTGGCAAACATGGTGACGGCCTTGCGGGCGTCGATGAGGGCGACTTCCTGCGGGGTGGTCACGATGATGGTGCCATCGACGGTCACGGTTTGGACGATCGTGAGCTGGATATCGCCGGTGCCGGGTGGCAGGTCGAGCACGAGGTAGTCGAGATTGCCCCAGGCGACCTGGCGGAGGAATTGCTGGGTGTAG
>CAXTTX010000074.1:10199-15470 GCA_964247045.1 uncultured Verrucomicrobiales bacterium
GCGGGTGGCCATGGGCCCGCGGACGATGACGGGGGAGCGGTCGTCCAAGAGGAAGCCCATGGACATGAGTTTGAGGCCGTGTGCCTCGATGGGGATGATTTCGTCGTGTTCGCTGGCGAGCGGCTTTTCCCAGGTGCCGAACATCTGGGCGACGGAGGGGCCGTAGAGGTCGCAATCGCAGAGGCCGACTTTCGCGCCGGTGGCGGCGAGGGCGACGGCCAGGTTTGCGGCGACGGTGGATTTTCCGACGCCCCCTTTTCCGGAGGCGATGGCGATGAGGCGCTTCACGCCGGGGATGGAGGATTTGCCGACCGTTGCTCCGAGGCCGCCAGCCGCGGCGGGTGCGTCCTTGATTTCGATCTCCACCTTCACCGTGCCGATGTCCGGCAGGGGGTCGAGGATCTCGTGGCAGGCCTGGAAGACTTGCTCGGGGACCTTGGGATCGCGGGTGGCGATCTCGATTTTCACCGTCACGAGGCCCGGCTCGCACTGGATGTCCTTCACGAGGCCGAAGGAGACGATGTCTCGGGAAAAACCGGGGTAACGGACTTGGCGGAGGGCCTCGCGGATGAAATCAGGACTCATGGACGGCGGGATTCTCAACCAATCCCGCCCGCGCGCAACGCGTTTGTGACAAATCCTCAGGGCAATTGGAGGCAGAGGCCAAATCCTCGCTGGCAGGGATTGACTCATGCCGGAATCCGCCGGAATACTCCGCGGCTCAGAACGCCCAAGCATCCATGGAAAACGTCATCATCGTCGGCACCGGCTGCGCCGGATACACCGCTGCCATTTACACCGCCCGCGCCAATCTCTCGCCGCTCATGCTTTCCGGCACGCAGCCGGGAGGGCAGCTCACCACCACCACGGAGGTGGAGAATTTTCCCGGGTATCCGGACGGGATCATGGGGCCTGATCTGATGATGAAGATGCAGACGCAGGCGGAAAAGTTCGGCACACGCATCGCCTGGGCCAGCGTCGAGTCGGTCGAGCGCCGCGATGACGGCACTTTCCTGCTCCGGGCGGGTTCGGAGAATTTCGAAACCAAGACGCTCATCATTGCGACCGGTGCGGCGCCGCGCCACCTCGGCATCGACAATGAAAAGGAACTCATCGGCCACGGCCTGACGTCCTGCGCGACCTGCGACGGGGCGTTCTATCGGGACGTGCCGGTGTGCGTCATCGGCGGTGGCGACAGTGCAGCGGAGGAAGCGGGTTTCCTCACGCGCTTCGCGAGCAAGGTCTATCTGATCCACCGCCGCGACGAACTGCGGGCGTCGAAGATCATGGCGGACCGCGCGCTGGCCAATCCGAAGATCGAGCCGGTGTGGAACTCGACCGTCACCGAATATCTCACCGATGGAAAAGGTGAGATGCGTGCCGTGAAATTGCAGAACCTGCTGACCGGTGAGGAGTCGGAACTGGAGGTGGCCTGCGTGTTCGTCGCCATCGGCCATGTGCCGAACAGCGCTTTCGCGGGCGATCTGGTGGACAAGGATCCGGACGGCTACATCATCCAGAATCCGGGCCGCACTTCCACGAAGACGCCGGGCCTTTTCGCAGCAGGCGACGTGGCGGACCACTACTACCGGCAGGCGATCACGGCGGCAGGGCAGGGATGCGCGGCGGCCTTGGAAGCCGAGCGATATTTGAGCGAACACGAATAATCTTTAGGTATCCGGGGCATGACACGATTCGATTTCCTCCGTCTTGTCCTTGCGGGCGTTTCAATTCTGGGCATGGCTTCTTCCGTGAGAGCGGAAGAGAAGTCGGCGCCGGGATGTTATGAACTCCGGATCTATTTTGCCAATGAAGGGAAACTGGACGCGCTGCTGACGCGCTTCCGCGACCACACGACGAAGCTCTTTGCCAAGCATGGCATGACGAACGTGGCGTACTGGCTGCCTATCGAGAACAAGGACCGGCGCGTGATCTATCTGCTGTCCTACCCGGATCTGGCGGCTCGGGAGACTTCATGGAAGGCTTTCGGGTCCGACCCGGAGTGGGTTGCCGTCCAGACCGAATCCGAAAAGGCGGGGCGGCTCGTCGCGAAGGTGGAGAATCGTTTTCTGGGTCGGTTGGATTTTTCGCCCGAGATGAAGGTAGAGTCCAAGGGGGCGCCCCACACCTTTGAAATGCGGACCTACACGGCCACGCCGGGGAATCTTCCGCGGCTGCTGGACCGGTTCCGCCAGCACACGGTGGGGCTATTCACCAAGCACGGGATGGGGCATTTTGGTTATTTTACTCCATTGCCCGGCCAGCCGGGGGCCGATGACACGCTGGTATATTTTCTGGTCCATGGTTCTCCGGTGGCGCAAGCCGCGTCTTGGGATGCTTTCCGGGGCGATCCGGTATGGGTGAAGGCGAAAGCGGATTCGGAAACGGCTGCCGGAGGGTCGCTGACCGTTCCGGACGGGGTGAAGTCGGAAGCGATGCTGGCGACGGACTTTTCGCCCGTGAAATAGGCGGGAGATGACCGGGCCGTGGGTCCGGTGGTGCCGGGTGAGCTTTATTCGTGACGGCCCAGGCCGCTGATGCCCAGCAGAATAGGGGATATAGGGAACACCCTTACCCTATCTGAAAGTTTTTCAAAAATGGGAAATACGCTAAAATTTTGCTGACAATTAAGAAAAGTTTATTTATCAACTCGGCCTGTTGAGGTGTATCCGCGGCACGGAGCACGGTTTTTTTGAATCTTAAATTTTCAATTGTCATGAAAAAGCGAGTTTATACCGGAGTTCTATTGGGGCTGATTCCAAATGTCGCCTCGGCCGCAGGTTATTATCTGCCCAACCAGGACGCCTTCGCGACTGCGAAGGGCAACGCGTGGGTGGCCACGGCGGACAGCGCGGCGGCGGTCTTTTACAATCCGGCAGGTCTTACCCAGATTGAAGCGCCCGAGGCACAGGCCGGGGCCTATTCGATTATCCTGGGAAATGAAGCGAACGTCGGGGGAGTGAAGACCGAAGCGAAGGACGAGCTTCAAGCGGCACCGTACGTCTACTACGCCCAGCCCTACAATGACCGGCTGAGTTTCGGATTCGGCCTCAACAGTCCCTTTGGCTTGGGAACGGATTGGGGAAGGAACAACAATTTCAGCCCGGTGGTGACCGAGGCGAGATTGCTTTTCGCCAGCGCCACGTCCGCCGTCGCCTACAAGGTCACCGACCAGCTTTCCATCGGTGCGTCGTTTTCGGTCAACTATGCGGATCTCACCTTGGAACAGGGTCTGAGGGACCCGGGAACGGGAGCGGCGATACCCGGAACTTTCCTCCGCTACAAGGGCGATGACATCGGTTTCTCCGGATCCGTCGGCGCGCGTTGGCAGCCGTCCGAGCAGCATGCCTTCGGGTTGAACTACACGTCGGGATCAAGCTATGATTTGAAGGGCAAGACGGAGTCCAACGTGCTTCCCGCGGATTATTCCGCGCAATTGGATTTCATGACACCGGATCGCCTCGCCGTGGGGTATTCCTATCGTCCGGCTCCCGGCTGGAATCTCGAAGCCAACGTGGAGTGGCTGAATTGGGACTCGCTGAACAACCTCACGCTGGAATCGAGCACGGTCGGGGGAAGCACCTCGATACCCTTCAACTGGCAGTCGTCCTTCATCTATGAGATCGGTGGCTCCTACACCACCGATGAGGGTTACGTTTTTGCCGCCGGTTACGATCTCAACGCGAACTCCCAGCCGGACAAGAACTTTACTCCCGGTGTCTCGGATGCCGACCGGAGTTGGTTCAACCTCGGGTTTGGCAGGAAATGCGAGAATTACTCGTGGATGCTTGCCTATCAGTTCGGCTACTCGAACCGGACGGTTGACGGGGCGGTCGATCCGTTGGCGAACGGCAAATATGAATCCCGCCACAATGCCCTGGTCTTCTCCTGGCAACAAGGGTTCTGATGGACGAGTCGCCCCGAGAAACGATTGTGGTGACCGGTGCCAGTTCGGGGATCGGTCGTGAGCTTGCCATCCAGCTTTCAGGGCCTGGCTGCGAAATGTGGTTGATCGGGCGGAACCGGGATCGACTGGAGCAGGTTGCGGAACAGGTTCGATCAAAGGGCGGGACGCCCCGGATCGTGGAGTTGGAATTGTCCGATATGGAGGGGGCGGGACGCTTCCTGGCGGAAACTTTTCCGGCCGGCCGGCGGGTGGACTCGGTTTATCTCGCCGCCGCGACGACGCTCTTCGGAGAGGTGCAGAACACTTTCCCGGAAGACTGGGACCGGATCTATCTGACAAACCTGCTCAGTCCGATCCAATGGACGCGTCATTTTTACTTTGGAATGGTGGAGGCCAAGGCTGGAACCGTGGTGATCGTGTCTTCTCTCGCTGCCTACGCCGGTTATCCCACCGCGACGAGCTACGCCACGATGAAAGCCGGGCTGCTTGGTCTTTTCAGGAGTCTTTGGTACGAAGGGAAATCCCATGGCATTGCCGTTCACCTGGCTTCTCCCGGCTATGTCGATACCGACATCTACCGGTCCGCCATCTTCAGAAAAACCACTTATGAGAAAACGATGTCCGAGATCGCCCGCCTCGGATTCGATGTCATCTCGGCGGAGCGTTGCGCCGCGCGGATCATCCGGTCTGTGCGTCGTGGAGAAAAGGAATTCGCCTTTCCCGCCTACGCCTCGGTGATGAAATGGGTAGCGCCGCGGATGCCGTTCCTCATCAAAATGGTCCATTCCAGAATCATCAAGGGTTTCCGAAACGCATCATGAAGGCATCACCGGCAATGATCCGAACATTCGAGGGCAAGACCGTGATTGTAACGGGAGCCGCATCGGGAATCGGCCGTGCCTTGTGCCGCCTTCTCGCTTCCACCGGGGCGACGGTCCATGCCCTTGATTTCGATGATGCCGGTCTGACATTGCTGGCAAAGGAAAGTCCCGGCCCCGGAATCCTCCATACCGCGTCCCTCGACGTGCGCGACCGCGAAGCCTATGCCCGGGTGATCGAGGGAGTGCGAAAGGTCTCGAAATCGATCGATTATCTTTTCAATAACGCAGGCGTCACGCAGTTGGGCGAGGCGCAGAACATCCCGTTCGAACGCTGGAAATGGGTGCTGGATATCAATCTCATGGGAGTGATCAACGGCACCTTGCTGGTCTATCCGATCATGATCGCGCAGGGAAAGGGGCACATCGTCAACACCGCGTCCGTGGCCGGGGCAACGGGTTATGCGACGGCAGCAGCCTACACCGCATCAAAAGCGGCCGTTCTGGAATTCACCCGCTCGTTACGGGCGGAGGCAAAGGGCTATG
>CAXTTX010000075.1:0-11834 GCA_964247045.1 uncultured Verrucomicrobiales bacterium
CGGGCCTTGCCGATGCGGTCGCCGAGAAAATTCGAGATGATCGCGGCGAAGCCTTCGGCCAGCAAGATTTCCTCCGGGGACCACTCGCGGGGCTTGGCATCGATCACGCAAAACGCGCCGAGGACGAGGCCTTCCGGGGTGGTGATGGGAAAGCCCATATAAGCGGTGATGCCGAAGCCATGGATGGCGGAAAGGTCCAGGGAGGACTCCGCGCGGACATCCGTCACGGCCAAGGGAGATCCGCCGAGCACCACCAGCTGGCAAAGCGAGTGAGCGAGGGAAGCACTGCGCTCCGTGGCCCAAGGCTCCGCCAGACCCACCGCGCCGGGGAAAGCCAGGCGATCCCCGCCGACCAGGGAAACCATGCAGACCGGCGCAGAGAGGCATTTCGCGGCCAAGGCGCTGACGCCGTCGAGCGTCGGATTTGCGCCCGCATGCATCAGGCCCACCTCTTCCAAGGCCCGCAAACGCGGGGGATCCGAAAGGGTGCAGGCGGGAGGGGTGGGCTGGTCCATGGGTGAAGGTAAGATGATTTCGGGTCACGGCGGCTGGAAGTCAACCATTCCGAATTCCCGGGGATACTTTGGGGGGAAATGGCGGACTATTCGTCGGGAAAACGCTTAGAAGAGCAGTTGCCCCTCTCCAGACCGGAGCCCGGGCGGCCGGGCGCCCCCAAAGATTCTCCCGAACATGCAAAACCCACGACTCCCGACGGGCCTCCCGGCCCGCATGGCCTGCTGCGCACTTCTTGCCGCATCGGCGATTCCCGCCGTGGCCAGCCTCACGAACCGCTGGTCCTTCAACAACACGGCGGGAGCGGCAGCCTCCGGGAGCTCCGTGACGGACAGCGTGGCCGGTGCCACCGCCACGGTTCGTGGGAACGGATCCACCTTCACGGGAACCGGATTGACGATCACCGGGGATACGACGGGAAACCAGAACGCGGCGGCGATTTCGGGTTACGTCGATCTACCCAACGGGATCTTTTCCTCGAAAACGAATCTCACGGTTGAAATCTGGGCATCACCTCTGAGCTACAAGGCGAACGCGCGGATGTTCGACTTCGGGCGGATCTCCACCGCGGGAAGCGGGGGCGGGGCCGCAGGAGAGATCGTGGACACGGCGACGGCACCCGGGGCAAACCTGGCGCCATCCCAGGCGATCTATGTGAATTTCTGCCTCAACAGCATCAGCACCCAGCGGATGAAGGCCTGGTACAACGGAGTGCAGGTGACCCAGATGGACTCGGCGCTGGCGACCACGGCAGGCACCCAATATCACTACGTTTTCACTTTTGAGGACGGGGTCGGGACCTACGGAGCGACCGGGGGCAGGATCGCGTGGTACCGGAACGGCGTGCAGGTGACGACCGCGGACGTGAATTTCCGCCTGCAGAACATCCAGGACGTGAACAACTGGCTGGGGCGGTCGAATTTTTCGAACGATTCGCTGTCGAACGCGAATTACAACGAGGTGCGGTTGTATAACCATGTGCTGAGCGGTTCGGAGATTTCCGCGAACCTGGTGGCCGGGCCGGACACGCTGGTGGTGCCGCCCGAGCCCGTGGATCCGCCGGTGCCGGATCATCTTTGGAAATTCACGACGCAGGCGAATTCCAGCGCGCCATCGGGACAGACTTTCGTGGATGAGTTGGGGAATTTGCCCGCCGTCTTGCGCGGCACGGGCGGCTCGCTGACGGGAGGAGCCGTGGTTTTGCCAGGCAGCACGACCGGGAACCAACCTGCCTCGACGATTTCCGCTTATGTGGACCTGCCAAACGGCTGTGTGACGGCAACCCCGAGCGTGAGCTTTGAAGCGTGGGCGACTCCCCTGTCCTCCAAGAACTGGCAGCGGCTGTTCGATTTCGGCCGCTGCGCGACGACAAGCGGCCCTGGTGCCGTGACAGGAGAAATCGTGGACGGACCGGGGGCACCGGGAGCCTTCGCGGGCTACGACAACCTGAGCCTCACCTTCAACAACGCGGCGAACATCAATTCCCAGCAGCTCGAAGGACAGGCTGACGGCGGCGCGATGCAGTATTCGTTTTCCAATGCCGTCACCACGGCTGGCACGAAGTATCATTACGTGTTCGTGGTGGAGGACAAGCCGACCGGTTGCCAGGCACGATGGTACCGCAACGGGGTGCTGCAAAACTCGATGGATTTCACCTTCCATCTCGCGGGAATGGAAGACGTGAACAACTGGATCGGCCGCTCGATGTATTCGGGCGACTCGAATTCCCACATGTCGCTCGACGAGCTGAGGATCTACCGCAAGGCGATCACGTTGGGAGAGATCGAGGCGAGCTATGCGGCGGGGCCGGACCCCGCGGTGGGACCACCGGAGCCGCCGACGCCCGCTCCCCTGCCCTCCCGCCGCTGGGATTTCAACACCACTTCAGGCAATGCCCCGGCGGGAACCCCCTTCGCGGACGAAGCGACGGGAGAGATCGCCACCTTGCGCGGGAACGGTGGAACGCTGACCGGGACCGAGTTGGTTTTCCCCGGCACCGCCACCAACGGGAACCAGACGGCCGCCAACATTTCGGCTTACCTTGATTTGCCGAACGGCATCGTTTCCTCGCGGCCGAGCGCGACGTACGAGGCCTGGCTCACGCCCCTCGGATCGAAGACCTGGCAGCGGGTGTTTGATTTCGGGAGCACTTCGCTGACGAGCGGCACCGGAGCGGTCGCCGGCGAGATCATTGACGGTCCGAACGCACCGGGAAATTTCGTCGCCAGCGACAACCTGTTCCTCTCGTTGAACAGCAACGGAGTCCTCGGATCCCACCGGCTCGAGGCGAGGGATGGAGGAACCAACACTCTCGGCCTGACCACCGACCTGTCCGCGACCACCCAGACGAACACGCAATACCACTTCGCGATGACCGTTCAGGACGGCGGGGGTGCCAGTGGGGCGACGGGCTGCCTGGTGAAGTGGTACCGGGATGGAGTCTTGGCCGGCACCGTGGATTTGCCCTATCGGGTGGCGGATATGTCGGACGTGAACAATTGGATCGGAAGATCCATGTGGGCGGCCGACTCCAACTCAAACTATTCGCTCAACGAACTCCGGATTTATGACCGCGCGATCACACCGGCGGAGGTGGCTTCCTCCTTCACCGCGGGACCGGATGCCAGCTTTGAGCCACCCGTGGCGATCCACGATGAGGCCACGATTCATGCGGGACAGAAGGTGCTGCTGGATGTGCTCGCGAACGATACCGGATCTCCCCTGCCAGCCAGTTTGCAGGTCATTGGAACTCCAGCGATCGGGACGGCCGTTGTGAGCGCGGGCAAGATCCTTTACACCCATCCCGGCGGAAGCACAGCGCCGGTGACATTCACCTACCGGGCAGGAAACGTGAGCGGCACCACGGGGGACGGCACCGTCACCATCACCATCGCCAACACGCTGCGGATCACGAACCCCGCGCTGGCGATGCCCGGGGCACCACCCGCGACCAACTGGCAACTCGACGACGCGCTGCCGGGGCTCACTTTCACACAGCCCACGGTCATTGCATCGCTGCCCGGCAACACGAAGCGGCTGTTTGTTTGCGAGCGTATGGCGAAGGTCCGCCACGTGCCGGATGTGACCGCCACCACGCCGACGCAGAACATCTTCCTCGATCTCCAGGCGGTCGTGGCCGGTCGCACGCCGACGGAAACGATCGAAGGCGGCGGCAATGCCGAGCACGGTTTGTTAGGTTTGGCATTCCATCCGAACTACGCGACGAACGGCTATTTCTACGTGGCCTATACGGTGAGGATCAGCGGAGGTTCCTACTATCAACGAATCTCGCGTTTCCATGTGAGCGCGGATCCAAACGTGGCGGATCCTGTTTCCGAGTTGGTGCTTCTGCAACAGCTCGATGAAGGATCGAACCATGATGGCGGCGACCTGCACTTCGGGCCGAATGACGGATATCTTTACTACACCGCGGGCGACGAGGAGAACCCGAACGATTTCCGCCTGAATAGCCAGAAGGTGAACAAGGATTTCTTTGGCGGCGTTTTCCGCTTCGACGTGGACAAGAAGGCGGGCAACCTGGCGCCGAATCCGCACGCCGCGATCCCGACGGACAGTGGAGTGGCCCGTTTCTCGGTGCCGGTTGACAATCCATTCGTCCACACGACGCTCGGCGGCACCTGGACCGGCACTTACAACGGCGTGACGGTGACGCCCTTGAGCGGTGTGCGCACGGAATTCTGGGCGACCGGCCTGCGGCACACATGGCGCATGTCCTTCGACGCGGTCACCGGTGATCTCTGGGGCGGCGATGTGGGACAGGACACGTATGAGGAGGTGAACAAGATCGTGAAGGGCGGGAACTACGGCTGGGTGTATCGCGAGGGCAAGCATGACACGAATTTCACGAGTCCGGTGCCGCCCACCAAGCCGGCGGGATTCACGAGCATCGATCCGATTTACGAATACACCCACGCGGCGATCGCCGGGGGGGATACGAACTTCAAGGGCAACTCGGTGGTGGGCGGGTATGTGTACCGTGGCACGAGGTATCCCTCGCTGGTGGGGACGTATATTTTCAGCGACTCGGTTTCGGGTCATGTCTGGCAGATGAACACGACCACCGGGGCCACGACGCGGCTCACGGGCTTGCCGGGAGCGTATGGGGTTTTCTCGACGCAGGGTGTTGATCCATTCAACAAGGATTTGCTTTTCGGTGCCTACTTGACCGGCAAGATCATGCGGCTCAAGGCGGGCAACAGTTCATCGGACGGGTTCCCGAAAACGCTCACGGCCACGGGGCTTTTCTCGGACCTTACGGATCTCTCGCCATCGCCGGGGCTGCTGCCCTATCAGCCGAACGTCGCCTTCTGGAGTGACTATGCCATCAAGCGGCGCTGGTTCACCATCCCGAATGCGAACGGCATGATGACCTGGAGCAAGGACGGCAACTGGACTTATCCGGCGGGCACGGTGTGGGTGAAGCACTTCGACCTCGAGATGAGCCGTGGCAACGCGGCGACGAAAAAGCGCATCGAGACGCGGGTGTTCGTGAAGACGGAGGCGGGATCGTATGGGGTCAGTTACCGTTGGAACGAGGCGCAGACCGAGGCGACGCTGGTGGAAGATGCGGGAGCGGAGTTCGACCTCGCCATCGACGACCACGGCACGCCGCACACGCAACGCTGGCAGATTCCCGGCCGCACGAGTTGCCTCACCTGCCACACGCCACAGGCGGGCCACGCGCTGTCTTTCAACACGCGGCAATTGAATCTGGTGAACACGATGAACGGCTTCAGCGGCAACCAGCTTGAGCTGCTGTCCAACCACGGCTTCCTGGACAACTCGCCGCCTCCAGCCACGTCCCTGCCACGTCATGTGCGGGCGGATGAGACGCAGTTCCCGCTGGAGCAGCGTGCCCGCTCCTACTTCGCCGTGAACTGTTCTTACTGCCACCAAGCCGGTGGCAGCGTCAGCGGCTTCTGGGATGGCCGCGCCCAGCTCACACTGGAGGAAACCGGGCTGATCAACGGCGCGGCCGAGAACAACGGTGGCAATCCGCTGAACAAATATATCGTCCCCGGAGATACGACGCACAGCATCGTGCTCAACCGGATGGCTGTCACGAATGGTTTCAACCGCATGCCGCCGCTGGGCAGCACGGAGGTGGATCCGGCAGACATCGCGCTGGTCACGGAGTGGATCAACAGCAGCCTGCCGGGACGGCCGTTGTATGAGCAATGGCGGACCGCTTATTTCGCCAACGGAGACAGCAACGGGGCAAAGACCGCTGACCCGGATGGAGACGGTGTCAGCAATTACCGCGAGTATTTGCTTGGCAGTTCACCGGTCACCGGAGGGGCCCCTTGGCAAGCCGGCATCTCGAACGGCATGCTTCAGTTCCTGAGAAAGTCGCACCGCTATTATGCCATCGACCGCACCACTGATCTCAATCAGTGGCAGCCATGGAGCATTCCTGAGATCGAGGACGGTTACCTTTCCACGGACATGCTGACCGAGATCCCGCTGCCGGTGGATCCGGAGGGCAAGACCTTCTTCCGGTTCCGGGTGACGGAGCCGTGAAGATCACTTGCCGGGAAGCGAGGCCTCGAGGAAGGCCCATTCGTCGGCGGCGCGCTCGATCACCTTGGACAATGCGGTCCCCGCGCCGTGCCCGGCGCTCGTTTCCACACGGATCAGCACCGGCGGTCCGTCAGGCAC
Organism: uncultured Verrucomicrobiales bacterium; assembly: GCA_964247045.1. GTDB lineage: Bacteria > Verrucomicrobiota > Verrucomicrobiia > Verrucomicrobiales > Akkermansiaceae > Luteolibacter. The sequence continues at coordinate 6,193 of CAXTTX010000075.1, forward strand.
CTGGCATTCCTGGAGGCGGGCGGCGAACTTAAAGCTGTGGGCGGGCACCACGCGGTCATCGTGGTCCGCGGTGGTCACCAAGGTGGCGGGATAACGGGTGCCGGGCTTGAGCGCGTGGAGCGGCGAATAGCGGTAGAGAAGCGGGAATTGTTCCGCGTTGTCCGAGCTGCCGTATTCGTTTTGCCAGCCCCAGCCGATGGTGAACTTCTGGAAGCGCAGCATGTCCATCACGCCGACCGCGGGCAGGGCGGCACCAAACAATTCAGGCCGCTGGGTCATGCACGCGCCGATGAGCAAGCCTCCATTGCTACCGCCCTGGATGGCGAGGTTCTCCGGCTTGGTATAACCTTTCTTGATGAGTGTCTCCGCGGCACCGATAAAATCATCAAAAACATTCTGCTTCTTCATGAGCCTGCCGGCATCGTGCCACTCCGTGCCGTATTCGCCACCGCCACGGAGGTTCACCACCACGAGGATGCCACCACGCTCCAGCCAAACCGCGCGGGTCACGGCAAAGCCAGGCTGCATGCTGATTTGGAAGCCGCCGTAGCCGTAGAGCAGGGTCCGGTTGGACCCATCCATGGGCGCGTCTTTCTTCCGCACGATGAACATCGGCACCTTCGTGCCGTCCTTGCTTTCAAAGAAAACCTGCTCGGTGATGTAGGGCGAGGAATCGAACTCCACCTTCGGTTTGCGCCAGAGCTCTTGCTTCGCGGTGGCGACATCAAGCTGATAGATCGCCCCGGCCTCGGTGAAGCTGGTGAAGGCAAAAAAGACCTTGGTATCCTTGTCCTTGCCGCCGAAGCCACCGACGGTGCCGATGCCCGGCAATTCCAGTTCCAGCGGGTTCTTGCCATCGCCGTCGAAGCGGAACACGCGGCTGCGGGCGTCCTTCATGTAGGTGACGAAGAACTTGCCGCCCACGCGGCTCACGTCATCGAGAGGTTCCGCGGCCTGCGGGATGATTTCCTTCCAGTTCTTCCGGTCCGGATTGTTGGTATCGATGGCGATCACGCGGTGGCGCGGGGCATCGAGATCCGTCATGAAGTAGAACACCGGGCCATCGTTGCCGATGAAGGAATAGTCGGCATCGGCATCCGGGAGCAGTTCGACGACCTTGCTGTCCGGCGTGGCGAGGGACTTGTAGAAAAAGCGGTTCTTGGGATCGGTCCCCTGGGTGATGCCGAGCGCGAGGTAAGCGCCGTCCTCGGTGACGCCGCCGCCGATTCCCCACTGCGGTTGGTCCTTGCGTTCGTAGACCAAGGCGTCCTTGTCCTGGGTCTCGCCGATCTTGTGGAAAAAGAGTTTCTGGAACTCATTTTTCTGCGTCAGGGCCGCGCCTTCCGCGGGAGCATCGTAGCGGCTGTAATAGAATCCGCTGCCGTCCTTGGCCCAGGAGATGCCGCTGAATTTCACCCACTTCAGGTGGTCCGCCAGATCCTTGCCGGTGGCGATGTCGCGCACGTGGATTTCGTTCCAGTCGCTGCCACCGCCGGAGGTGGCATAGGCGAGTAGCTTGCCATCCTCGCTGGGGCGGAAGCTGGCCAGCGCGACGGTGCCGTCCTTGGACATCGTGTTCGGGTCGAGCAAAAGACGCGGCTCACCGGCGAGCGAATCGGCGACGTAAAGGACGCCCTGGTCCTGGAGGCCGGAGTTCTTCACGAAGAACCACTTCCCTCCCTGCTCCTCGGGCAAGCCGACGCGCTCGTAGTTCCAGAGTTTTCGGAGGCGGTCGCGGATTTCTCCCCGCTGCGGGATCGCTTTCAAATAGGCATCCGTGACGGCGTTTTGCGCGGAAACCCAGGCCTTGGTCTCGGCGGAATTGTCATCCTCCAGCCAGCGGTAGGGATCCTTCACCTCCGTGCCGTGGTAGTTGTCTGAAACCGCGGGATCCTTCCGGGTTTCCGGATAGGAGGGTTTAACCGGCCCCGCTGAAGCGAGTGGGCCGCTGAAAAGGAGGATTCCCGGGAGGAGCAAGTTGGATGGGCGCATGAATGGTTGGAGGGCTGAAAATGGAATACGGAGATGAAGCGGACTGCCGTGCAATTTCTGTCTTTTTTGAGATGGAAGTGAATTCCAAACGGGAGAAAGAGACCGGAAGCCAGAAACTGGTTGGAGAAGAGAGACTTGTTGTAGGGATGGATTGTTACGAAGACGAGTGAGCAGCTGTCCACACAAGGGGCACCGATGGTCCCGGCCGGAATGGTCCTCCTGCGGTTCGTTTGACGGATTATTCCGGGCGTCGACATCGCGCCCTTGATCCAAGCTCCCGCACGATCCGAACATGACTCCGCTATTTATCCCGGTGATTTCCCGTCGCCCCCTGCCCATCATGGCGGGAATTCTCATGGTATGGACCGCTCTGGCAGGGTCCTTGCGGGCGGGCCAATCCGGGCCGCTGACCTATTCGGAAACCGCCACCTCAGTTACTATCACGGAATGTGCCGACACCGCGAACGGAGTGGTGATCATCCCCAGCTCCCTCAACGGGAAACCCGTGGTGGAGATTGGGCCGGATGCGTTCAAGGGCTGCCGGGAAATCACAGGCGTCACCATTCCGGACACGGTGACGAAGATCGGCGTCAATGGTTTCAGAACCTGCCAGAAGCTCACGGCCATCAGCTTGCCCGAGGGTGTGAGCGCGATCGAACAGGAGACCTTCCGGGGATGCATCAGCCTGGTGTCGGTCCAGTTTCCCGCCGGGCTTAAATCGATCGGTCAGGCGGCTTTCTGGTTGTGTGACTCGTTGAAGGCCGTCGCGTTGCCCGAGGGCTTGGAAACGCTCGGCAATTCGGCCTTCGAGGATTGTGACCAGCTGGAGACGGTTTTCGTCCCCGGGAGCGTCAAGAACATCAGCCTGAAGGCCTTCGGATTTTGCCCGTCGCTGCGAGATGTCACGCTGGGGGATGGAGTTGAGGCCGTCGATACGTCCGCGTTTTACGGTTGCGGTAAATTGCCCGGCATTGTTTTTTCCAACAGCGTCAAGACCATCGGAGATTTTTCGTTCTACGGCTGCGGGTCGCTCGCTGCGGTGGAAGTTCCGGGCAGCGTGACCTATTTGGGCGAGTCCGCTTTTGGCAATTGCGCGGGACTGGCGGAGGTCTCGATTTCCGGCAGCGTCGGTGCGATCCGCAGGAATACTTTCATCTATGGATACGGGCTCAAAAGCGTGCATCTCGGCAAGGGCATCACCAGCATTGGCGAGGGCGCTTTCCTCGAATGCCGGAGCCTTTCGAACATCGCGCTGCCCACAGGGGTGAAAAGCGTGGAAAGCATGGCTTTCGCCCAAACGGGTCTCAAGAGGATCGAGCTTCCGGCCGGACTGGGGAGCATTGGCCAAAGGGCCTTCAACCGTTGCACGGATCTGAAGAACCTCACCCTTCCCGGCTCGCTGCGTGATATTGGATCCAATGCCTTTGCCTTCTCCGCCCTGAGGCATGTGGAGATTCCGGCCAAGGTCAAGTTCATCGGGGATGGGGCGTTCGCCGGCAGCGCGCGCCTGAAGGCGGCCACGTTCCAGGGCAACGCGCCATCACGCCTCGGCAAGGGCGTCTTCAAGGACACTGCTCCGAAATTCAGGGTTTATTTCTATCAAGGAAACAAGGGGTTCACCGTGCCCAAGTGGAAGGGATACCGTTGCTCGGGACTGGGGATTCTGTAGCCTAGGACTTCGGCAGCCTGGCGATCATCTCCTTTCGGGTGGATACACAAACCGGACAGACCCACCGGTGGGTATGGGTGCTGTTGGCGTCCACCACGCAACCGCCGGTGACGGTTCCCTCGTTTGGAGTGGCCTTCTGAATCTCCCTCCATCCCGGGCGATACCTCATGAGACCGTAGATGATTTTCACCCGTTCCCGACTCATTCGAACGTGGTGCTTTTTACAAATGGAAGCGTCATAGAGAATCTTTTCGCCATCCCGGACGCGATGGAGTTCCGGTTCCCAAGTAGCGGCAAGCCTACCGAAGCTGCCTACGGGGTATTCCTCCTCAAGAAGTTCGAACTGGTATTCCCGCTTCTTCTCCAAGCTATCCGGGCGGGGCGCGGCATCCGGCCAGTGGATTGATTTCCGCTCTTTCGAGCCGGGAAGGACCAGCGTATACCAAGGTTTCCCGTCCAATGATTCCTTCGTGAACTTCGGTTTCACCGATAGTGTGACCGCTCGTTCGCGGGGGTTCCCGCGATCCACGATTTTTTCCGAATATGGCCTTCCCGGATCACCGCAGGCCGTGAGGCAAACCGAGGCGAACAAGGCGATGATGAGAGAGTGGGAAGATTCCATGGATTTGATCCGGGGCTTGGTGGGTATTACAGGCGGCCCGCGTGTGGCGAAAGGTGAAAGAACGCGGGGTGTCGTGGACTGAAGAGGCCCGGGTCTCCCCTCAAAAAAGCCCGGTCTTGAAATTGCCTACCGGCCGACGCCCCGCGTGCACGGGATACTTGGGTTCAATACCCTCGATCCGGACGGCCTTCCTTGAAAAACGCGAAGGCTTTTTCCACCGCGCGTTGATCTCCCTGATCAGTTGCTTTTCCATCCGGTCGGAGTCTTCCTTGCACACGGCACAAACCCAGGTGTGGGTGGTTGGTTTTTCGGAATCGATCTCACACCCGCCCATCACATCCCCGGCGTTGGGGCAACTCTCCCGGATCGCCCGCCACTCGGGAGTGAACGATGGCAGGCCGTAGCTGATCTTCACCAGCTTCCGCTCCATTTGAAGATCGTGCTTCCGGCAAACCGAAGCGTCGTACAAAAGGTTCTTCCCGTCACGCAGCCGATAGAGTTCCGGCTGCCACCCTCGATTTTCGTGTCCTCGGGCCCGAAGTCAGGCAATTTTTCCTCGATGAGATCGATCGTGTAGACCCGTTCTCTTTTCAACTCGTCGGGCTTGGGAGCGGACCCTGGCCAGTAGATGGAACGGTCGCCTTGGGCCTTGGCCGTCTCAAGGGTGTAGTAATGGCGGCCCTTGCCATAGGTCTCTTTCTTGAACCGCGGCTTCAACGAGAGAGTGACCTCCCGCTCGGGTGGCACACGCGAGGGCGCGCAGGAGGCGAGGGTCGCCGTCGCCGCGAGCAAGGCGATCAGGGAGGGTTTCTGAAATGGATGAAACACGATCCAGACAAGCGGGAGAAGAGGCCTCCAACAAGTTGAAACCGGGCTGATGCCGTCCAACGATCTTCTTCACCGCCCAAGCAACTTTTCCCCAATGGAAAGGTCCGTTGTGGCAATCACGCCCCCGGGGCTCGCAGCAGGGCTGCGAAGCCAAAGCGGCAGCAGGGACTGCCGCAGTCCAAGGGCTTCGCCAATTCTTCTCACTTCGTCGGCTGACCGAGCCGATCAGCCCTACCGTTTGGCAAACAAACGCCCTTCCGGAATCAACCGGAAGGGCGTCGTGAAGTTCAGACCTTGATCCGCGGGATCGGATCAGAAGTGGATGGCGTGGCCTTCGGCGGCGAGGGTGGCCTCGTGGATGACCTCGCTCATGGTCGGGTGAGCGTGGATGGTCGCGTGGATTTCCTCGCTGGTGAGTTCCTGGTCGAGCGCGAGGCCCATCTCGGCGATGAGCTCGGTGGCGTTCTCACCGATGATGTGGGCGCCGAGGAGCTCGCCGTGTTTCTTGCCGTAGAGCAGCTTGGCGAAGCC
>CAXTTX010000075.1:11844-15427 GCA_964247045.1 uncultured Verrucomicrobiales bacterium
TCCGCCTTGAGGGCACGCTCGGTCTTGCCGACGGAGGCGACCTGCGGGTGGCAGTAGGTGCAGCCGGGGAAATTCTTCACCTTGCGCGGCTTGTGGCCTTCCACGTAGAGGCCTTCCACCGCCTGGACCGCTTCGAAGGAAGCGACGTGGGCGAGCCATGGCGGGCCGGTGATGTCGCCGGTGGCATAGACGCCGGGCAGCGAGGTCTCGTAACGATCGCCGACCTGGATGTAACCGCGGTCCGTGAGGGTGGGCTGATGGCCACCGGGAAGGACGGGCTGGATGCCGATGGCGACGAGGCAGACCGGCGCACTGATGACGCCGTTTTCCTTGGGTCCTTCGACGGTGAGTTCCACGCTGGAACCCTTGTCAACCGCGTTGGTGATCTTGGTATTGGTGAGAACGCGGATGCCCTGCTTGATGAGGGATTTCTCGAGGGCGTCGCCGACCTCGTCATCCTCGACGGGGAGGATGCGCGGAGCCATCTCGACGAGGGTCACCTTGGTGCCAAAGGCATTGTAGATGTAGGCGAACTCCACGCCGATGGCGCCGGCGCCGATGATGATCATCTCCTTCGGCTGCTGCAGGAGGACCATGGCCTCCTTGGAACCGATGACACTTGTGCCGTTGAAGGGGAGGTTGGGAAGGCCGCGGGATTTGCAGCCCGTGGAAATCATGATGTCCTTCCCTTCCAACAGGGTGCGGGTGCCGTCATTGGCGACAACTCCGACCTTGCCTTGGGCCTCGATGGAACCGAAGCCGCGGATGTAGTCGACCTTGTTCTTTTTGAAAAGGAACTCGATGCCGCCGGCGAGCTTGTCGGAAACCTTGCGGGAGCGGCCGATCACGGCGCTCCAGTCGTAGCTGAGCCCTTCGATCTTGAAGCCGAACTCGGCGGCGCGGTGAGCCAGCGTGTGATAGAGCTCCGCGTTCTTCAAAAGGGCCTTGGTGGGAAGGCAGCCCCAGTTGAGGCAGGTGCCACCGGCGCGGTCCGACTCGACGCAGGCGACCTTTTTTCCAAGTTGAGCCGCGCGGATGGCGGCAACGTAGCCGGCAGGGCCGCCACCAATGACAATGAGATCGTAGGCCATATGAATAGAGAGTGCAGGTTTGCGGGGGGGAAACTGCCGCCCGGGCAGCGGATTGTCAAAGGTGGAAACCCGGAAAGCAGGGCCTTGAAATGTCACCGGGCAGGCCGCCAGTATCAGGGACATGAAGCGGTTCCCGTCCTATCCGGTGGTTCTTTTCGCGGTGGCGATCCTGGCGGGAACCGGGGCGTTTTTCGCGGTCCGGGGCCGGAAGGCCACGGCGGCGGCGGATCGGGCGCTGGGGATGCCCGCCAGCGGGGAGGTGGACCACCGGTTCCAGTTCGTTTCCGCATGGGACATGGCGCGGATTCCGGTGGCGGTGAGGTTCGATCCGCCGCTGGGGTCGGACCGGTCGGCGCTGGTGTATAACGCGCAAAAGTTCTGGGAGATGAACGACAAGCGCGGGGGGCACCACACGGGGGATGACCTGAACGGGATCGGGGGAATGAACACGGATCTGGGAGATCCGGTGTTTTCGACGGCGGACGGGCTGGTGATCTATGCCGGTGAGCCCTCGCCGGGCTGGGGAAAGACGGTGGTGATCGCGCATCGGACGAAGGAGGGGAAGGTGCTGCACTCGATGTATGCCCATTTGCATGGGATTGATGCGAGGATCGGGGAGGTGATTCCGCGAGGAGGGAAGGTGGGAACGGTGGGGACCGCGAACGGATACTATCCGGCGCATTTGCATTTCGAGATCCGGGCGAGCGACGGGGTGGATATCGGTGCGGGGTATGCGGCGGAGCCGCTGAACCGGCTGGACCCGATGGGGACGATTGGCGGATTGAGGAACGCGGGGGAGGATGATCTGGCGGGAGCGGTGCTGGGGGTGATGTTGGGGAGTTGAGTTCTTCGTAAGGGGCGACAATATTTTTGTCGTTGGCAGGGCCGCGGCCCTCGATGAGGTGATGACCCTTCGGAATCCACTGCTCTTGCAATCAACGCCGCAATACGGAGGACAAGAATGTCCTCCCTCCTTACAGGCCATTCGGCCTGATGTGCTCAAAGCTGGGCGAGGGTGCCTTCGGTGACGCCGAGTTTTTCGAGGGCGTGGACGCGGTCGAGGAGGTCGAAGGCGTCGGAGCGGCCGGCGAGGAGGTCCTGATAGGCGCGGATGGTCTGGGCGGCATCGGCGGATTCGTCGAGGAGCTCGACGCGGAAACGGGTGAGGCCGGTGGTACGGAGTTCGTCGTAGTACTTGGCGCCGGTCTGGGCCTTGCCGTTGAAGAGGGTGTTGCGGCAGCCGACATCGGCCTGGAGGCGGTGGAGCTGGCCGACGCGGTCGCGGAGGTGGACGACGTGGGTCTCGCAGGGGCGGCCGCAATCCTTGTAGGTGGTGCCCTTGCTGAGGAAGGTGCAGAAGACGCAGTGCTCCATATGGAACATCGGCATGTGCTGGTGGAGGGTGAGCTCGAACCATTCGGGAGGGGCGGCCTTGAGCAGGTCCATCACTTGGCCGATGTTGAGGTCGTAGGAGACGGTGAGGTGGTCGAGCGCGGCGTTCTCCATGAGGAGCTTCGCGGTGATGGGGTTGGCGACGTTGAGGGAGAAGTCGCCGATCTTCGCGAGGTCCGTACGATGTTTGTAGTAGTGGAGAGAGGCGAGGTTGCGGAGGAGGAGGCCATCCGGCTCGGCTTTTTCGATGAGCTTGAGGTAACCGATCTCGCCAGGCTTGAGGATGCGGGGTGTGGCGAGGTGGACGCGGGTTGAGCCGGAGGTGCGGACGAGGGCAACGGCTTCCTTGTAACGGCGGGGGTCTTCGAAGTCGCAGTAGAGGGTTTCCACGCCGCATTCGAGGGCGGAGGAGACCTGCTCCATGGTGCGGCAGAGGACGCTCAAGCAAGGGGATTGGAGCGGGGAGGACGGAGAGAGAGGAGGGAGGAGGTCGCGGAAGGTGGCGGTGATCGCGGGACTGGAGGGTTTGATGGAGGCGGCTTTTTCGAGCTGCTTGACGAGATCGCGGCGAAGCTGGTTGAGGACGGAGACGGCGATGTGGCAGTTGCCCTGGAGTTGGTTATCGAGGGTGCCGAGTTCGAAGGAGGTATCGCCGAGGCGGCCGAGTTGGGCGGCAAGGGTGTCCGCGGAGAGCGGGTGCTTGGCGGCTTCCTGAAGCGGGATCTCGCTTTGCACGGAGGTGTCGCCGGAGCGGATGAGGATGGGTTCACCGGGCTGGCCGGTGACGACTAGGTGGAGCGGGGTTTTCTTTTCGGCCGGGCGGGTGTTTTGCCAGAAGCGGCGGAGTTCGGATTCCAGCTTGGGATCGGAGGTCTTGTAGAGGGTGTCGCCGGGCTTGATGCGATCGAAATTGATGCCGCTGTAGGTCTTGTGGAAGACGAGCCGGTCCCCTTCCACCTTCCAGATGCGGGCGCCTTGCTCGAGGTCGCGGTTTTCACCTGCATCGAAGACCACGCCATCGCCGGGAGAGAAGGGAACACCGGTTAGATCGCCGAGGCAGATCCAGCCGGGGGCGCAATCGATGATCGTTCCCAGCAGGG
>CAXTTX010000076.1:0-3861 GCA_964247045.1 uncultured Verrucomicrobiales bacterium
ATTCTCCGGGCCTTTTCGGCGTGGCCCATGACGATGAGCGGCTGGAGCATCAGGCAGGCGTCCCGGAACCAGAACCGGCGATAGGTGTACGGTCCCGGCACGAATTCACCGGCCGCAAGCAGTATCACCGTCCGGACCGCCGCGTCATAGAGAAATTGCATATGCGGGTCACCGATCCGGAGAGCCGCGGTCCCTTCCAAGGCCTCCGGCCAGTCGGATGCCCTGCTGAAGTGCCTCGCGTTTTCCTTCACGTCCCGCTCCAGCCCCACCTTCAGATTTAACCTCGACGGTGTTCCCGCTTGGATCCTGAAGAGCGCTGCCGCCGTTGCCATTCCCACACTGCAGGAAATTTCCCGCTCGTCCCCGGCGCGCGCCAGGTCGAGATAGACATCCCCTTCCGCATAGTGGGCCATGCGCATCGCGTTCGGCGTGCGATCGAAACTCAGCGTCGCCTCGTTGTTCACCCGGAATTCATTGCCCGCGCCGGTGCGCTCGATCCGGTCGATGAACTGCACGCCTTCCGGGTTGTAGGGTCTTACCGCCACCGCCAGCCAGCCGTCCTCATCCGCCAAGGCATCAATGGCAACGGTGAGATCCGCATGGGAGGGCCCGTCGGTGATCATCGAAACCGCGCTCTCCAACTTCATCCCGCGCTCCTCACAACGGGTGATCACCGCGAGCGTCGGATCCAGAATCAAACGTTGGTTCACGGAACCGTCGGACAGCTTGCTCGGCAACAGCCGCTTCCGCCCGTCCGTGATGATCCAGAAATCGAGCGACCAGCCGTCATACAGCGGCGTCACCAGTCCCCTCGGATCCACGATCGGATAGACCACCCGGTCTGGTGAGCCCACCGCCGTCCAGTTGCGGTGGGTCAGGTTGATATGACTGAAAGAGAACGCCCGGGGAATGAAGGAATCATCCTCCGGATTGAACTGGCGCTCCACCCAGTAGGGCCACACCCAGTCGAGATTGTGCTGGATCGCCTTGGCATTCACCAGACCCCGCGCGTGGAAGACAATTCCCGCCCGCAGCAGTTCGATCGGTTCTGCCACTTCAGAGGGCTGCGCGAATCCCCGCAGTTTGGCCATGAACGTTGTCGGATCCAACACGCCATAGTGGCGTGCCGCGTGTTTGACCAAGTATCGCCATGGCAGGAATCGGAACATCAGGGTGAAGGCGCTTTCGCATTTTGCATGCCACGGGGTTCCACGCCGGAAACCCGCGGGTTTGCCCGTTTTCCAAGCCTTTAATGCATGCAATTTGCAATCTAACTTGCGGATTGCATGGACGTTTCCTCCATCCGCGCACGATCGGCGATGCGCCACTCCCGCTAGGGCGAGAACCCGACAAGCTGAACTGGAACGGCTCCGCGGGATATTTCCGCAATACCCACCTCCCTCGATGTGCCGCTTATCCGGTGGCATGGTTCCTGATGGTACGTTCCCTCTCGGATTCCGAAATCCACACCCTCCGGCTGCCATGGAAAATCCACACCTCCCGCCAGATTCCCCGGACGAAGCCAAACTCTCCACAGACGAGCAGGCCCTCTTGAACGAAATGACACGCGCCGGCCTTCCTCGCCGGGAGTTCATCAAGCTGGTATCCTGCACGGGGGCTGGCGTCTTCGGCATGCAGCTCCTCGCCGAGGAACGCACCTACGCGGCCGCCGCGGCCTTGGGAACCACCGAAACGGAAACCAAACCCGCCACCGGTGGTTTAGCCGTCAGTCTCATGATCAACGGCACCGGCCATGACATGGAAATCGACCCACGACTGACTCTCCTCGACGCGTTGCGGGAAAAACTGGCCCTCACCGGTACCAAGAAAGGTTGCGACCATGGCCAGTGCGGCGCTTGCACCGTGATCGTCGATGGCAAACGCGTCCTGTCCTGCCTCACCCTCGCCGCCCAAGCCGACGGCAAAAAAGTCACCACCGTCGAAGGCCTCGCCACCGATGCCGGTCTGCATCCCATTCAGGAAGCCTTCATCCAACACGACGCTTTCCAATGCGGCTACTGCACGCCCGGTCAACTCTGCTCCGCCGTCGCTCTGCTCGACGAGGCAAGGCGCGGCGAAGCGAGCTTCGTGACTGAAGATCTCGACTCACCCACAACGGAACTCACCGACGACGAAATCCGCGAACGCATGAGCGGTAACATCTGCCGCTGTGCCGCCTATCCGCAGATCCTCGCCGCCGTCCGCGAAGTCCAATCCGGCAGGAAAACCGCGCAGACCTGGCGCTTCGCCAGCGACGAGGAACTGGCACTCATCAGAAAGGATCACCGGCATGAAGTTGTTTGAATACCATCGCGCCTCCGACGCAGCCAAGGCCGTGAAAACCCTCTCGGATCATCCGGAGGGCCGTTACCTCGCGGGCGGAACGAACCTTCTCGATCTGATGAAGGACGATATCGTGACCGCGACCGACCTCGTTGACCTCTCCCGCGCCGGTATGAAGGAAATTGTGAAGAACGGTGAAGGTCTTACCCTTGGGGCTCTCGCCACCAACACCGAAACCGCGAATCACCCCTTGGTCCGGAGCGGCTACCCCCTTCTTTCCAAAGCCATTCTGGCCGCCGCCACCGTCCAGATCCGCAACATGGCCACAAATGGCGGCAACATTCTCCAGCGCACGCGTTGCCCGTATTTTTACGATGCCGCCGTCCCCTGCAACAAGCGCGATCCCGGCTCCGGCTGCGGTGCCCTGCAAGGATTGAACCGCGGCCACGCGATCTTCGGCGCCAGCGACCAGTGCGTTGCCGTTCATCCCTCGGACATGGCAGTCGCCTTGGCCGCCCTGGAGGCCACGGTCCGCGTCATCGGTCGCGACAGCAAGGAACGTTCCATCCTTTTCTCCCAATTTCACCGCCTCCCCGGCAACGAGCCCCATAAGGACAATACCCTCCAACCCGGCGATCTCATCGTCGCTATAGACCTCCCGCCGCCCGAATTCAATAGGCACTACTACTACTTGAAAGTCCGCGATCGGACCAGCTACGCTTTCGCCCTTGTTTCAATGGCCACCGCTCTCTCAATTGAGGAAGGAAAGATCAAGGAGGCTCGCATCGCCCTCGGCGGCGTCGCCCACAAGCCTTGGCGCGTCCCCGTTGCGGAAAAACTCCTTCAGGGCAATGCCCCCTCCCCGGACCTCTTCGCCGAGGCCGCCAAGCTCGCGGTAGCAGACGCCAAGCCTCTTGAAAACAACCGCTACAAAGTGGAACTCGCCAGCCGTGGCATCGTCCGAGCGCTTTTGAAAGCCGCGGGAATTGCCTGAACCTTCATTCCCCTCCCACCATGCGATACATCGGAAAAGAAATGCGGCGGGTGGACGGCCTTGCGAAGGTAACCGGGCGCGCGAAATACGCGGCCGAGTTTGAGTTGCCGAACCTCGCCTACGGTTATTTGCAACTCAGCTCCATTGCCAAGGGAAGTATCAGCAAGCTGGATGCGAGTGCCGCGGAAAAGTCCCCGGGCGTATTGAAGGTGATTTCCCACCTCACCATGAGGGAGCTGCTTCCCCTGCCGAAAGAGCAGTCGAAGGAAGACGGCATCGGCTTCACGCCCTTCCTCGGGCCGGAGATTTATTTCAGCGGCCAGCCGATCGCCCTTGTCGTGGCGGAAACCTTCGAGCAGGCGCGGGCCGCAGCCCATCTGATCAAGACCGAATACGATACCGGCAAATCCGCCACCAACATCCTGGACCGCCTCGATACGGGAAAACCTGAGAAGCCCGGCGATAAACCACCGGAACGCGGTGACTTTGAAAAAGCCTTCGCGGACGCTCCGATCAAGATGGAGGCGGAATACCACATCCCCATCGAGCATCACAACCCGATGGAACCGCACGGTGCGACCGCG
>CAXTTX010000076.1:3871-5916 GCA_964247045.1 uncultured Verrucomicrobiales bacterium
GCAAGCTGACGATTTTCGACAAAACCCAGAACGTTCACCAGCTCCAAGGATACCTGTCGAAGCTCTTCAAGGTGGACAAGGAAAAGGTGGAGGTGATCGCGCTCTTCGTGGGAGGTGCCTTCGGTTCGTGTCTCACCATCCACTACTACACGCCCTTGGTGGTGCTTGCGGCCCGCGAAACTGGCAGGCCGGTCCGGCTTTCCTTCACCCGTCGCCAGATGTTCACCGGCAATGGCTATCGTCCGGATACTTGGCAAAAGCTCGCGATCGCGGCTAGTAAGGACGGCAAGCTGCAGGCCCTTTCCCACCGGCTGGTGGTGAACACCTCCGCCTACAGCGATTACTCCGAGGCCTTCTCCCTCGCGGCGCGGCTGCTCTATCCCTGTCCGAATGTGAGAACCCATTTCCAGAACGTCGTCACGGATCTGATCACTCCTGAGCCGATGCGCGCGCCGGGCGCGGTTTCCCAGATGTTCGGGCTGGAGTCCGCGATGGATGAACTCTCCTACAAGCTGGGCATCGACCCGCTGGAGTTGCGCCTCATCAACTACGCGGAGAAGGACCCGGATTCCGGGAAACCGTATTCATCCAAGGCACTCAAGGAATGCTATCGGATGGGCGCGGAGAAATTCGGCTGGAAGGACCGCAAGCCCGAGCCGCGCTCGATGCAAAAGGATGGCATGCTGGTCGGCTGGGGTATGGCCACCGGATACTGGCCCGCCCTGCAGATGAAGGCAGCTGCCAAGGTCGTCCTCAAGGCGGATGGCACCGCCAAGGTCACCAGCGCCACCACCGATATCGGCCCCGGCACCTACACGGTCATGACCATGATCGCCGCGGAGCACCTCGGCCTTGCCGCCGAAAAAGTAAGCTTTGAACTCGGCGATTCCCGTTTCCCCAAGGCACCCGCCCAAGGCGGCTCATGGACCACGGCAAGCGTTGGCTCCGCAATCCATGGCGCCGCGGCCAAAATCAAGGAACGCCTGCTGGATCTGGCGAAGAAGGAAAGCGGTTCCCCGTTCGCCTCCGCGAAAGCCGGGGATGTCTCGATGCTCGACGGCAAATTGTTTCTCACGGAAACCGGGCCGGAAACGGGCATCGATCTCTTCGCCCTGATGAAATCCAACAATCTCGGCGAGCTGGCCGAAACCCACGAAGCCCAGCCATCTCCGGAACGTGAGAAGCACGTTTGCACCGCCCATGGCTCGCAGTTCGTGGAGGTCTTGGTCGATCCGCAGCTCGGCACGGTGAAAGTCAGCCGCGTGGTGGAAGTCACCGCCTGTGGCAAGATCATGAATCCCCTCGCCTCGCACAGCCAGGAAATCGGCGGCGTCATCTGGGGCATCGGCATGGCCCTGCAGGAAGCCACCGAAATCGATCACCGCTACGGCCGGATGATGAATGCCTCGCTCGCCGACTACCACGTTCCGGTCAATGCCGACGCGCACAGCATCGAGACGATCTTCGTGGAGGAAGACGACAAGATCGTGAATCCCCTCGGCGTGAAAGGCATGGGTGAACTCGGTCTTGTCGGAATTCCCGCCGCCATCGCCAATGCCGTCTATCATGCCACCGGTGTCCGTGTCCGGAACCTTCCCATCACGCCTGACAAACTCATTACCCCGCTCGCATGAAATCCCTGCAAGACATCCTCGCGCTGGCCTGCTGCGAACGCAATATCCCATGGGCCCTCGCCACGCTTGTTAGGACCCATGGCTCGACCTACCGGCAGCCCGGTGCGCGCCTTCTGGTTTCTCCCGATGGTGGCACCACCGGCGTCCTCAGCGGTGGCTGCCTGGAAGAGGAAATCGCGATGCATGGCCTCAAGGTCATGACCTGCGGATGCCCCATGCGGATCGATTTCGACACCCGCCGCCTCTACGGTTGCGAAGGCCGGCTGGAAATCTTCATCGAACGGATTCCGCCGGCCCGCCACCACGGCAATCGTCGCGGGGACGGCCCCGACCGGGCAGCAGCCCCGCCCCGTCGTGGCGTCCGACCACCACGTCGACCGCTCCGCCCTCGCCGAGCTCCTCGAGGCGGCC
>CAXTTX010000076.1:5926-7073 GCA_964247045.1 uncultured Verrucomicrobiales bacterium
CAATCTCCTCACCGACCTTGCCCATAGGATTCACGCCCGCGAAATGGCGCGCGTGCGGATTCCCTATCAGTGCTCCAGCGGACGCTCGGAACTGATCCCTGCGAAAACACTCCTCGCCGAGCGCGACGACATATTCACGCAGACGATTCCTCTTCCCACCCGCCTCCTCCTTTTCGGCTCCGGCCCGGAGATCGCACCCTTGAAACTCTTCGCCACCGGTCTCGGCTGGATCGTCCAGGAATATCGCCATCCCGACGAACTCCCCGCCGATCTTCGTCCGGACGACCACACCGCCGCCGTGATCATGACCCATCACTTCGGACGCGACCTCGCATCCCTCGACCGCTTGCTGCCGATCGGCCTTCCCTATGTCGGCCTGCTAGGCCCGAAGCGCAGGCATGCCGAATTGCTCGCCCGTCTCCATGAATACCGCGATCCCGAGCCGCAATGGTTCGGCAGCCTCCACGCGCCCGCCGGTCTCGACATCGGCAGCGAGGCCCCGGAGCAAATCGCGCTTTCCATTATCGCGGAAATCTCCGCCATCCTCTCCGGCCGCCAGGGTGGCCTTCTCAAAAACAGGCAGCTCGCCATCCACGGCGCGGCGGCCGCTATCGGAAGAAAAGCATGATCGGAACCATCATCATCGCCGCGGGCGCATCCCGTAGGCTCAAGCAGCCGAAACAACTCGTCTCATGGCTGGGCGAGCCCCTCATCCGCCGTTCGGCAAAGGAAGCCCTCAACGCCGGCCTCGGCCCCGTCGCTGTCGTTCTCGGTGCCGTCGATGCACCCTGTCGCCAGGCCTTGGGCGCCATGAACGCGGAAATCATCCACTACGCCGGCTGGTCCGGCGGTATGGGCGGCTCCATCGCCGCCGGGATGCGCGCCTTCGCCGGCCGCGAATTGCGGGCCGTCATCGTCATGCTCTGTGATCAACCCTTGGTCACCCACCAGACTCTGGATCGCCTCGAGGCGGAGTGGCATCGATCCGGCTGCCGCATCGTCGCCTCGCGTTATGGCGCGAACACGGGCCCGCCCGCGTTGTTCTCGGCGGATTGCTTCGAGCGACTCGCCGCCTTGCAGGGTGAAAGCGGTGCGAAGGCCATCATCCGCAATGATCCATCCGTCTCCTACATCGACTGCCCTGAAG
>CAXTTX010000076.1:7083-14789 GCA_964247045.1 uncultured Verrucomicrobiales bacterium
TCGCTGCACGCGATCCATTAGGCGCCTTGAATGGCATCTTGAAGGCTGGGCAGGCCTCCCCACTCTATCGGGACAAGGTTCGGAAGCAGCCGTTTCAAAGCCCGGGCATCGCTGTGACCGGGATTCACAACTGCCTCTGGACATCCTGGTCTTACCGGCTTTAATGCCAGTCACAGGAAAGTTGCTGCCTGCCCCTCTTCATGTCCGCCGCCTTCAAAGACTACTACGAAATCCTCGGCGTCTCCCGCGATGCCAGTTCCGCCGATATCAAGAAAGCCTTCCGCAAGCTTGCCCGCGTTCATCATCCGGACGTCGCCAAGGACAAGCAGTCCGCCGAAGCCAAATTCAAGGAGATCAACGAGGCCAACGAAGTCCTCAGCGATCCGGAAAAACGCGCGAAATACGACCAACTCGGTGCCAATTGGCAAAACGCTGGCCATGGCCCGCCTACTGGCGGACATTACGAGCAGGCGGGCGCTCCGCAAGGCTCCGGCCACGAGTTCAATTTCGGCGGCACCGGCTTCAGCGACTTCTTCGAACAATACTTCAGCGGGGCCAGCCGCTACGGCTTCCCGGAGGATGCATTTGGCGGCGGCGGTGCACGTCCGGGCGGAGCAACCGGCAACCGCCGCGGCAACGATGTCGAGGGCGACATCCTCGTCACCTTGGAGGAAGCCATGCACGGAGCCGTCCGCTCGATTTCCCTCCAGATGACCGATCCCCGCAGCGGCAAAGTGGACACCCACACCTTCCAGGTCCGCATCCCCGCCGGTGTCACCGATGGCAAGCGCATCCGCGTTCCCGGCCAAGGCGAGCCCGGTCGTGGAAACGCCGAGGCAGGCGACCTCTACCTCCGCGTCCGCCACGCCGCCCACCCGGACTTCCACACCGAGGGCCACGACCTCTATTACGAGCTCGATATCGCCCCTTGGGAAGCCGTTCTCGGGACCGACCTCTCCGTCCCCACTCTTGACGGTTCCATCAAACTCCGCATCCCGGCTGGCAGCGAAAACGGTCAGCAACTCCGCGTCAAAAGTCGCGGCCTGCCCAAGGGCAAATCCGGCGAACGCGGCGACTTCTACGCCACCCTCGAGATCCGCACGCCCGTGAGTTCCACTCCCGCCGAGCGCGAACTCTGGGAAAATCTCCGCGACGTCTCCAAGTTCAACCCACGCGCCGCCCCATCCGCATGAACCCTTCACCGGACAACTCGGATCTCCCCCTCTACGATGCCGGGGAACACCGCCCCTACACCCTCGACGTCGTTGCGAGCATCACCGGCGTCTCCTCCCAGACCATCCTCCACTATCAGGAACACGGCCTCATCCACACAACCGGCGATTCCGACAATTTCGATGACGAGGCCCTCCACACCCTCCGCCGCATCGAGCACCTCCGCCAGACCTGCGAGGCGAACCTATCCGGCTTGAAACTGATCCTGGACCTGATGGACCAGGTGGAGGAATTGAAGGCCGCTTTGAGACACAGGTAGCTTCCGCGCGACAGCGCGTAAGGAGGAAGGACATTCCTCTCCCTCGCTTCTGGCGCTCAGCCAGCCAAATCCCCCTCCACCCCCTCCATCCCCGCTCCCCATGCCGGACTTCCTCAACCCGGGCGAAGAAATCCAGAAACACGGCCCCAACCTCCCGCACTGGCAACAAGGCGAGGTTATACAGTTCGTCACCTTCCGCCTCGCCGATTCCCTCCCTGAAACCAAGCTCCGCATCTGGCGCGAAGAACGTGACACCTTCCTCGACTTCTTTCCCCAACCTTGGTCTCCCGAAATCGAAAAGGAATACCACTCCCGCTTCACCCGCCAACTCGAGGACTGGCTCGACGCCGGTTCGGGAAGTTGCCTCTTCCGCGACCCAACCCTTCGCCAAATCCTCGCCGACATCCTCATGCGCTACCAAGGCGAGCGGGTCCATCATCACTCATGGATCATCATGCCTAACCACCTGCATCTCCTCTTCACTCCTGTTGACCCCATCGAAACCCTGATGAGAGCTTGGAAAGGAGCCTCATCACATGGAATCCGCAAAGGTCCCATCTGGCAGAAGAACTACCGCGACACCATGATCCGGGATGCAACCCATTTCATGAATGCCGTCCGGTACATCCGGAAGAATCCCGCGAAGCTACCCTCTGGAACCTTCACCCTGTGGGAAAGCGTAAGAGCCCTGGCGATCCCGTCCCTGCCAGGCCGCCCGTAGGGCGTAAGGAGGGAGGACATTCCTGTCCTCCTCGTGCGGACAGACCATGGGCACCGCGTCGAACCAGGGAAAGCATGGCCGCAAACCTTCCATCCACGCTTACCCTGCCAACGACAAAAATGTCATTGCCCCTTACGGCTTCGCCGCCTGCATCCGGGCAAACCTACGACCGAAACATCCTCGCCCTCGGAAAGGGATCCTCACACCTGTCCACAACGGATACTCACACCCCAAAACAAAAAAACCGCCCGGATTTCTCCGGGCGGCTGTTTGATGTTTCTCTATGATCTACCGTGGATCGATCAGGCGGAAGCCTTGGAAGCGTGTTTCGCTTCCAGCGCCTTCTTCGCTTGCGCGATGATGGCGGAGAACGCGGCGGCATCGTTGACGGCCAGATCCGCGAGGATCTTGCGGTCGGCTTCGATACCCGCGGCCTTCAGGCCTTCGATGAAACGCGAGTAGGTCAGGTCCTCGGCGCGGCACGCGGCGTTGATACGCTGCGTCCACAGGCGGCGGAACTGCCCCTTGCGTTTCTTGCGGTCACGGTATTCATACGTCATCGCCTTGCGGACGGCGTCCTTGGCGTAACGGAAGAGTTTCGAGCGGAAACCGCGGAAACCCTTGGCACGGAGCAGCGTCCGCTTGCGGCGGGCGCGGCTGGCCGGTGAGTTGGTGGCACGTGGCATTTTACTTTATATCAGTTTGAACAGACCGTTGTTTTCATATCCTTCCACAGTCTCGACTGTTCTTGTCTCCCTCGCGGGATCAGGCTGTGTAAAGGCCGTCCGATTCGCGGACGGGGGCGTAGTTTCGTTGCGGCTATTTCTCAATCAGCGGGAAAAAGGAAGATTCTCCCTGACGTTGCGAAGGTCAGCATCGGAAACAAGAGCGGCTTGCCCAAGACGACGCTTGCGCTTGCTGTTCTTGCCTTGCAACAAGTGGCGAGCCCCTTGTTTCCGACGAAGAATTTTCCCAGTTCCAGTGACTTTGAAACGCTTGGCTACGGCTTTCCGTGTCTTTGCTTTTCCTCCGACTCTAGGCATGGGGCGGGCAACTTAGGAGCCACCGCCTCCTTGGCAAGCCAAAAATGGCAATGTTCTTTCGCTTTTCTTAAGCATCTCCCCCCACCCTCACGGAATCAGCGGGAAATACACCGGATACCGATCCAGGCCCGCTTGGAAAAAGGCAACAGCGCCCCCCCGCCCTCGCGTGTTTTTCCCGGCATCCGGCCGAATCTCAGTACCGCCCTCTCCTCAAGGAACCTCACTTATTCCTGTTCCCCATCCACATGGACTTCAATTCATAGACCGCCATCGACCGGATCACCACCCCGTCCCCCTCCGCTTTCACGGAGAGTCCATCCTCCTGTGGTTGAAAAAACCGCGTGCAGGAAAACTCTCCCCTATTGGCGAAGGTCTCCACGGAACCCCGGTCCACCAGGATCTCCACGTTCTCCACCGTTCCTTGCACCCCGTGCGGTCCCGTCCCCGACTCCACCGTTTTTGAACTCAGCGTCACCGGAAACCCGCGCAGGTTGAAAACCAGCTTTGCCCCCTCCGGAATCGTCACCTCCGCTTTGATCCGGAAACAATCCCCCCGCTCCGCGAGCTTCACGGCTGCCCCCAGCTTCATCTTTTCCTCCCTCCACTTCTTCTCCGCCCCGTGCAGGAGTTCCAGCTCCTTCACCGGCTGACGGAACAAGCGCAAACCGGCCGGTGTCTCACGCAGGGTGATCTCGCAGGGAAACGAAACCTGCTGGCTGAATGGCATGTCCTTGAAATCCGATCCCCTCACCCACGCCATCTGGATCCTGCGCCCATCCGCCTTGTCCGTGTTGTCGAAACTCTGCGTGGCATAGAAGTTGTGCCCGCCCATGTCAGACAGATATCGCGGGGTTTCCTCCTTGAACTCACGGCCATCAAAAGTTCCCAGCGAATACCTCCCGTCCGCATGGATCAGCGCCCACTTCTTCACCGATGGCTTCCCAACCACCGGCAACTCGAAAAAGTCCGGGCATTCGAACGCATCCTTGATCGTGCTGTCCTCGTTCTTCCACTTCAGCAGGTTGTCCGAGGTGAAAACATGATAGCTGCCGCTCCCATACATCACCATCACCCAGTGCTTCCCCGGCTCGTACCAGAACACCTTCGGATCGCGCTCCGGAAAGGTCAGGACCGGATTGTTTTCATAGTGCTTCCAGGTCCGCCCGTGGTCCAGGCTGTAGGAAATGCAGTGGTCCGGACTGTTCCGCGACCAGAACGCCACCATCGCCGGATTCGATTTGTCCTTCGCCAGCCCCGAGGTGTTCTCGTAATCGATCACACAGGTCCCCGACTGCACCCCCCACCCGAGCTTCTCTTCCCAAAAGGCGGGCTCGAGTTCCTCCCAATGGATCAGGTCCTTGCTCACGGCGTGGACCCAGCACTTGTTCCACCGCTGGGCGAACAGGTGGTATTCCCCATCGTAATAAACCATCCCGTTCAGGTCGTTGAGCCATCCATCCTGCCGTTGCCCCGGATTCAGCCGG
This sequence comes from uncultured Verrucomicrobiales bacterium, assembly GCA_964247045.1. Classification (GTDB taxonomy): domain Bacteria; phylum Verrucomicrobiota; class Verrucomicrobiia; order Verrucomicrobiales; family Akkermansiaceae; genus Luteolibacter. The sequence continues at coordinate 11,824 of CAXTTX010000076.1, forward strand.
TCCATCGTCCATTGCCGCGCCGTGAAATGGAACTGCGGCCGCAGCGCCTCCTGATAGAGCGTCCCTTTGTCGATCGGCATCACCTCCGGCTTATCCGTCTGCACGATCTTTTCGACGTTCACGTGCCCCCAGCGCCCCTCCGCTTCATCCACCACGCGGATCACCGCCCGCTTCCCGGCCCACGCCTTCACATCCCACGCGCCCGGCATCAGACGGTCGCTGTTCCGGCCCGTCGCGCTCTTCACGATCTTCCCATCGACGATCAGGTCGATGCACGCGTGCCGCTCGTAGTCCCCTCCGCCGATCCGATAGGAAAGATACGGCTTCGAAATCACGAACTCCGGCGAGGCCAGCGTCCCCTCCGGACCATCCCCTTCCACCTCGCTCGAAAGCACCGCACCGCTCGAATTCCAGATCTCCAGCTTCGTCAGCATCTCACCGGTGACGGGCCCTTTGTCGAACGCCTTCCCTTCCGCCTTCCAATCCCCGAAATTCGACTTCCCGATCCGCCCGACCGGCACATCGTCGGCTCGGCAGATGGTCAGGAATACCGGCAGGAGCGCCAGCACCGCGTGAAATGGGTTCGCATGGATCGTCGGGAGATGGACGGAATTCATGGTTGATGGGGTATTCGGTTCTTTAGGATTATGGGTTCTTCGAAAATGCCGGAGCCGTGCGCTCCTTGAATGACGGCAGGGCCGCAACCTTTTGTGATCCCTCCTGATACCAGAATGCCAAGCTCGTGTAGTCGTCCGCGTCGTCCGTCGTCGGGGTGCCGTTCTGGTGATGGTTCTGGATTTCCACCTTCAGGAATTCCTTGAAACGCACCGGATTCGCCACATACCACCGATACATCCGGTTCACCCCGTTTTCATTCAACGGATGTCCGCAATAGATCGAGGAGAAGGTTCGCCACCGCGGGTCTTCCCAACACGATCCATACTCATCCTCCGTGCCCGGACTGTGCCCGAAGCTCTTCCCGTCGAGATGAAAAATCGTGTCGCCCTCGCCAAACCACACATCGTGTATTCTGGAAACCGTCTGCAACAGGCTTCCCACGTATTGCCCGTGCCCCCGCGCCTCCAACAGCGTGTGCAAGCCGCCCTTCACCGGATTGCTTCTACGCCACTCGCAGTGCAGGCGGCTCTTTTCCCCCGCCTGCTCCGCGCTTTGCTCGAAGTCCACACCGTAAGCGACCTTCCGCGAGTAGTCTTCCTCACCATCGTTCGCCAGCACGAACCTTGCCCACCTGGAAAAGGGCATCGGCAGATAACACATGAAGCACGCGTGGTTGATCTGCATCGGCGCCGATTGGTAATCCACACTCTTCCCGCCGATCGCTCCGAAGAAATCCGCCAGCGGAACCTGGATCGACGGATCCTTCGCCCCATCCCAATAAACCTTCAGCACCAGCCCGGGATACCACTTTCCCACGCTGTCATCCGTGATGTAAAAATATGTCACCTTCCCCGGCCCTTTGATGTCCGCCATCACCATCTCCTGTCCTTTCGCCACGGACACCGGGCGGAAATCCGTCAGCGTCCTCGAGCTCGCGTCCGTGATCCGGAACATTTCCGTCGTCGGTTGGGCACACGACATTCCGACGGTTGCCAGAAAAGCTCCCGCAAGACTCGCCGCCAGCCTCGCGACACCCGGTGGATCTAACAATCCGGTTTTCATGGCACTGCTTTCAGCCCGGTAACTCTTCGCCCTTCGAAAACCATCTGGTCATCAGGCACCTCCAGCGTGATCTCCGAGCCATATTCCAGCCCCTCGACATAGGGCAGCAGCAGCTCCAGCACATCCGGCTGTTGGAAATGCTCCGGCTTGGTTTCCGGGTGCGGGAAATAGATGAGTCCCGCCACCGCTTCGCCATCCGGCCGGACCAGCTTCACGTCGAAAAACGAAAAATCCTCCGCGGGTTCCGTGGAATGCCACTTCACGTTCCGGAAGGTATGCCGCGCCTTCAGCGCCCTGTAGCAGTAGGGAGCAATGCTGATGTTCAGCGTTCCCCGGTGAAATGCTCCCAAGTCCAGCCCCAGTTCCTTGAAAAAGGGCATCTGCATTTGCAGAGTGCCTCCCGGGAACCGCGGGTTGCCATTGTTTCCGGAGGCGACTTGATGGCCCGGCACGACACGGGCGGTGATGGTTTGCCAGGATGGCATCATGATTCTTGTTCAGTTAGTGGGTGATCTTCTTCTCCATGTCCTCCAGGGCCACTTGCTTGGTTTCAGGGAACAGCAACCCGACGACAAAGATTTGCAACACCATCATGGCGGCAAAGAACGCGAACGGAAGCCCGGCGCCGGGTTCACCCAGTTGCCTCGCCACCAGCGGGAACGCATATGAAATGACCATCGCCATGAACCAGTGGGTGAAGCTTCCCAAGGTCTGGCCCTTGCTCCGCACCGCTGTCGGAAAAATCTCGCTGATGAATACCCAAATCACCGCCCCTTGGCCGAAGGCGTGGCAAATCACCATCCCGCCCAGCAACCACACGAGCCAGTCCGCATGGACGTTGCTGCTGAAAATCCACGCCACCATCGAAAGGCTCAATCCCCCTCCGATCGTTCCCCACATCAGAAGCGGCTTGCGCCCCAGCTTGTCGATGATCGCCATCCCGGCGAGCGTCGCCAGCAGGTTCACCGTTCCCAGCACGATGGACTGTATCGCGCTCGCGCTCTTGCTGAAGCCCGCCATCGCGAAGATCTGGTCGGAATAATACCACAGCGCGTTGATGCCTCCCAACTGGTTGAACATCGCCACCGTGATCGCCAGGAACACCGCCCGCCGGTGGGATCTCACGAACAGCGGTGCGGAGCCACCCGTCGACTCCTCCCTCAGCGACCCTTGGATCGCATCAATCTGCCCCTTCAAATCTGAAACACCGATCTTCCGCAAGACGATGGCCGCCTCCTCGGATTTCCCCTTCATCATCAGCCAGCGCGGGCTTCTCGGGATTAGGA
>CAXTTX010000076.1:14799-15272 GCA_964247045.1 uncultured Verrucomicrobiales bacterium
GCCATCAGGCCGACGGTGGCGCCGATGACGATGCGCCGGAAGCGGTCGGTGACCTTGATGATGCGCGACTTGTAGAGGAACAGCATCACCAGGAACAATATAGCCGGCACCGCCTGCACGCCGAGCTTCCAGCGCCATTCGGCGTCTCCCAGACTCAATGAACCGATCAGGTAATTGGACCCGTACGCGATCAGCACTCCGATCACAATATTGACCTGGAAACACGCCACCAACCTCCCCCTCCACGAAGCCGGCGCGATCTCCGCCAGATACATGGGCCCCAGCACCGAGGTCGCCCCCACCGCAAGCCCTCCCAGCATCCGCGCGATGATGATCATTTCCAAGGACCGCGCGAACGCACAGCCGATGGCACAGAGCAGGTAAAACGCCGCGACCACCTTCAGGCTGTCCCGCCGTCCGAAACGATCCCCCGGTTTCGCCGCCGCCAGTGAACCCACCGTCGCCCCCAGCAT
>CAXTTX010000077.1:0-1220 GCA_964247045.1 uncultured Verrucomicrobiales bacterium
ATCCGCGCCCTCCAGCGGCGAGCAGCCCGTCAGGTTCAGATGGTCGTTCAGCATCATCCAAGTGCCCGGTGGGAACCCCGGATTCAGCGTTCCGGCCGCATTCGTCAAAATCAGTTTTCCGATCCCCTGCTCCGCCATCCAGCGGACGCCGGTCGTCACCAAGCGCGGCGCATGGCCTTCATAAAGGTGGACCCGGCCCTTCATCAGCACCACCGGCGTTCCCGCCAGCTTGCCAAAGACAAACTTCCCCGCGTGCCCCTGCACCGTCGACGCGGGAATGCCCGCATCCGCGAAAGCCACCTCACGCTCCACCTCCACCGCTTCCGCCAGTGGCCCCAACCCGGATCCCAATACGATTCCAATCATTGGCGGAGCATAGCGGAATCCGTGCCGGAAGGAACCTCAAAGCGACGAAAGCTGCCCCTTTTTGTGCCCTCGCCAGTTCTCACCTCTTTCCTGAACATTTCAAACTGAACACTGCCAAACTTATCTCTTCCCCTTCGGCGTCTTCAAAAACGCCTCCACCTCCGCCACCGGACGCGTGTTGAAAACATCCTCCTTCCGCAGCCAGCCCTTTCGCGCCAGTCGCACCCCCGTGCCCAGATAGTGAAGCTGCGCCGTGGAATGCGCGTCCGGATTGATCGAACACAGCACGCCCTTGTCCCGCGCGCGTTTCCACCAGCGCCAGTCCATGTCCAGCCGCTGCGGGCTGCAGTTCAGCTCGATGATCGTCCGCGTCGCCGCCGCGCAATCGATGATCCGCGCATGGTCCAGCGCGTACGGCTCCCGCTTCAGCAGCAACCGCCCCGTCGCGTGGCCCAGCATCGTCACATGCTCGTTCTCCATCGCCCGGATGATGCGCTTCGTCATTTCGTCCTCGGAAAGATTGAACACCGCGTGAACCGAGGCCACGCAGTAGTCCAGCTTCGCCAGCACCCCGTCGTCGAAGTCCAGCACGCCATCCTTCAGGATATCCACCTCCGATCCCGCGAAGAGCCGGAAGTTCGTGAAACTCTCATTCATCTTCGCAATCTCCTCCACCTGTGCCAGCAGCCGCTCCTCGTTCAAGCCACTCGCCTGATAGGACGACTTCGAATGATCCGCGATCCCCAGGTATTGCAGCCCCAGATCCATCGCCTCGTCCGCCATTGCTTGCAGGGAATCCCTGCCATCAGACGCCGTCGTGTGGTTGTGGAAGGTGCCGCGCAGTTGCGTCAACT
>CAXTTX010000077.1:1230-1927 GCA_964247045.1 uncultured Verrucomicrobiales bacterium
CCACCAGCCTCGGCAATTCCTTCGCCGCCGCGGCCTCGATCTCGCCCCGGTTCTCCCGCATCTCCGGCTGGATGAATTCCAAGCCCAGTGCCCGATAGACATCCTCCTCCTCGTTTACCTCCGGCAATTCCACGCCTTCTTTCTCCGGCGTGAAACCATACTCATTCAGCGAAAAGCCCTTCTTCAGCGCCAGCGAGCGGACCGCCACGTTGTGTTCCTTCGAACCCGTGAAATATTGCAGCGCGAAGGGAAACTGCGAGTTCGACACCGCGCGCAAATCGCATTGCAGCCCGTTCTTCAGCCGCACCGAGGCCTTTGTTTCACCACACGCGATGATCGACGCCACCTGCGGCAGCGTCGTGAAATCCTCGCACACCAGCGCCGGCTCCCGCGTCGCCACCAGGAAATCCAAGTCATGCACCGTCTCCTTCCCCCGCCGGTAGGATCCCGCCGCCGAGACCCGCGATACCTCGGGGTGCGTCCGCAGCGTGTCAAGCATCTCCTGCACGATCGGCGAGATCGCCCCTAACAAAAAGCTGTCCGCGAAGGTGTCCCGCAGTGCGATCGCCTCCAGGATCTTCACCTGCGTCTTCGCGCCAAATCCCGGCAACCCCGCCACCTTTTCCGCCTCGCACGCCGCCTTCAACTCCGCGATCGATCCCACGCCCAGCGCCTTGTGCAACGCCTGCACCTTTTT
>CAXTTX010000077.1:1937-13517 GCA_964247045.1 uncultured Verrucomicrobiales bacterium
GCCCTTGCAGGTCGAACAATTCGAAAATCCCCTCCGGAAACTCCGCCCGCAGCTTTTCATGGAAGCCCAGCTTCCCCGTCAACGCCAGCTCATGCAGCTTGTCTCGCAGCGCCTCGCCGATCCCCTTGATCCCCGCCAATTGGTTCTCCACCGCCAGCGCCACGATGTCTCCATCGAAGTTCGACACCGCTTCCGCGCCTTGCCGGTACGCCCGCACCTTGAACGGATTCTCCCCCTTCATCTCCAGCAGCAGGGCGATCTCCTCCAGGACGTCGGCTAGCTTCTCACGGGTCATGGTCCCATGTTCTTTCTGAAGCGATAGCGGGTCAAGCTTGCGCCTCGACCCCCGGGGAGGAATATTGTGGCATCTCCAACAGGGATTTTTGCAATCATGGGCTTGGACACCGTCGAACTTGTCATGACTTGGGAGCGGGATTTCTCCCTTTCCATTCCAAATGACATCGCCGCTACTTTGACAACTCCCGAGGTGGCCGCAAATACCATCGGTGCCCTGTTATCTGAAGCAGGCCGACCGATGGATCCTGAAGAACTCCACCGCATCATCAAACAAGCGACCTTGGAAGTCTCCGGCCTGCGTGAGCACCAATACCGGCGCGACGGCCGCTTCGTCCAGGACTTTGGCCTCGACTGACTCCCGGAAAAATCAGCGGCGGTGGGTTCTCCGCTCCTTATTTCCCTTTCGCCGCCTCCGGCGCCGCCACCTCCACCGCGTCCCCCTCCTTCAGCAGCGCGTTCGGATTCACGATCACCGGAGTCTCCGGTTGCAGCGCGGCGGAGGTCACTTCCAGCGATGTCCCCGTGTTCCGTCCCGATGCAGCATCCACGAAATGCACCTTCCCGTCCTGCACCGTCGCCACCATCGTCCTCCCCTGCTTCACCAGGAAGGTATTGACCGGCAGCAGAAACGTCCCCGCCGGCGGTTGCAGCGTGAACGCCGCCGTTCCCGTTAGACCCGCGGGCAGCAGCATTTCCTTGTTCTCGATGAGCAGTTCCGCCCGCATCGTCCCGTTCGCCATGTCGAAGACCTTGCTCGATCGTGAGACCTTCGCCGTGAAAATCTTCCCGGGCAGTTCGTTGAAGCGCACCTTTGCCTCGCTCTCCTTGGAAAGCCTCATCGCCAGGTCTGGCGTCGCGTTCACCACGAAGCGCAGCGTGTCCAGCCGCACCAGCCGGTAGAGCCAGCCCTCCTGCGTCGAGGCATCCCCGCGCATCCGGTCGCCCCGGTCGAAGTTCCGCGCGGAAATGATCCCGTCGAACGGCGCCGTCACCGTGCCGAACTTCTGCTGTTCCTCCAACCGCGAGACATTCGCCTTCGCCTCGCGCATCGCCGCCTCCGCCTCGTCCGCGTTCGCCCCACGTTGCTCGCTCTCTTCCCGGGAAACCGCGCGCGAGGCATACAAACCCGCCGACCGGTCGGAAAACGTCCGCGACGACTTCGCCCGCGCGTCCGCCTGCTCCACCGTCGCCCGCGCCGCGATCACCTCTTGGTCCAGCTCCGGCGTGGCGATCACCGCCAGCACCTCGCCCGCCTTCACCGCATCGCCGATGTCGAACTTCCTCTCGCTGACGATTCCCGTCGCCCTTGTGAAAATCGTCGCCGACTCCAGCGGCTCCGTGCGCCCCGGGATCTCATAATTCCCCGCCGCCGTCGCCGGAGCAGGCTTCACCGTGCGCACGGTCGGCTTCTCCTGTGCCGCCAGCGGCAGCGTGGCTAACAGATAGATCGGAATCAGGTGCCGGATGGAAGCGTTCATGAAATGGAAAAGGTTCACGTGGTTTCAGGTTCCGGGATCGCGGTGGTCTCATCCGCCGTCTTGGTGGCATCCCCAGGCTTCTTGTGGCGGTGCGTGAAACCGCGCACCGCGGCGAAAGCCACCGGCACCAGGAACAACGAGGCAAAGGTTCCGAACAACAAACCGCCGATCACCGCTCGGCCGAGCGGCGCGTTCTGCTCGCCGCCTTCCGCGTGGCCCAGGGCCATCGGGATCACCCCCAAAATCATCGCCAGCGCGGTCATCATCACCGGCCGCAGCCGCGTCGTCGCCGCCTCCACCCCGGCATCCCGCGGAGTTTCCCCCTGGTCGTGGCGGTCCCGCGCGAAGCTGCTCACCAGCACGCTGTTCGCCGTCGAAACGCCGACCACCATGATGATCCCCATCAGCGCCGGCACGCTCAGCGGCGTCCCGGTGAACCACAGCGAGAACAACGCCCCCGAAACCGAAACGGGAAGCCCTGCCACCGCCACGAAGGGAAGCGTCCATGATTGGAAATTAACCACCATCACCAGGAAAACCAGCACGGATGCCAGCCCCAGCCCGCCGATCAGTTCCCTATACGCCGACTCCATCAACTGCGCCTGCCCGGTCCGCTCGATCTTGTTCGCAGGCTTCAGCCTCTTCCGCAGGTCCACCAGGATGTTTTCCAAATCCTTCGCCACGCCTCCCATATCCCGGCCCGAGGCATTTCCCACCACGGTGAAAGTCGGTTGCAGCGAGGTCCGGCTCACGCTCGCCGGCTGGCGCTTCTCAACCACCGTCGCGAACGATCGCAGCGGCACTGCCACGCTGCTGCCCGTGGATGGCCGGATCGGCAAGTTCAACAACTGCTCCACGTTCGTCAGGTTCTCTGGCGGCGCCACGATCTGCACGTCATACGACGTTCCCGTTCCCGTGTCCGCCCAGAAGTTCGGCGAAACCGAGCCGCCGCTGCCCAGCGCCGCCAGCAGCGCGCTTGCCGCGTCCTGCGCGTTGATGCCGAACGTCGCCGCCCGCACCCGATCGATCCGGATCGCGTAGCCCGGCTGGTCCAGCACCTCCCGCAGCGTCACATCCACCGCGCCGGGGACCTTCGCGAAGCGCTCCTTCAGCTCTTTCGCCAGCGCCAGGTTGCCCGGCACGTCGCGGCCCATCAGCCGCACCTCGAAGGTCGTCGGCGCTCCCGAGGATAGAGTCTGGCTCGTCGCGTCCGCCGGCCGGAAAAACGCCTGCACCTCCGGAAATTTATCCTTCAACATCGCGCGGATCTTCTCCACGTAGCCTTCGCTTGGCCCATGCTCGTCCGCCAGTTGCACCAGGATTTCCGCGTCCGAGGAACTGATCGAGGTGGACTCCACCCACGCCTGGTTCACCGAGCTCGGCACGCCGATGTTCTCCACCACGAACTGGAGTTCCTTCTTCGGAATGATCCCCCGGATCTCCCGGTGGATATCCGCCACCGACTGCGCCGTGTCGTCGATCCGGATACCGCTCGGGATTCTAACAAACAGCCGTATCAAGCCCGCGTCCGTTTTCGGGAAAAACTCGCGTCCGGAATGCATCGCAGCGAAGGCACCCAGCGCCATCACCGCGGCCACCGGGATCAGCACCAGCCATTTGTGCGCCATCAGCACGCCGAGGATCTTTCCCTGCACCGCCGCCAGCTTGTCCATCCCGTGCTCGATCCCATGGTGGATCAGCAGCAGCCCGCGCGGCTTCTTGTCACCGCGCTTTTGCTCTGCCCGCAACTCGCCCGGTAGAATCATCGAGGCCAACGTCGGCACCAGCGTCCGTGCCAGCAGGTAACTGGCGATCATCGCGAACACCACCGCCAGCGCCAGCGGCCGGAAAACATAAGAAGACGTCCCGCTCAGCAGGAAGATCGGCAGGAACACGATACAGATCGAGATCGTCGAAACGAACTCCGGGAAGGCCACCTCGCGCGCTCCATCCACGATCGCCGTATGCACGTCTTTCCCCAACGCGATCTGCCGCTTGATATTCTCGATCTCCACCAGCGAGTTGTCCACCAGGATACCGATCGCCAGCGCCAGTCCGCCCAGCGTCATCAGGTTGAAGGTTGCCCCCGCCAGATTCAATCCGAAGATCGAGCACAACAGCGCCAGCGGGATCGACGTCAGCACGATCAGCGTGGACCGCCACGAACCCAGGAACAGCAGCACCACCCCCGCCACCAGACCACCGACGAGCAGGATCTCGTGCTTCACGCCTTCCACCGCCGCCCGCACGAATACGGATTGGTCGAAGATCGGCTCGATCTTCATCCCCGGCGGCGCGGACGCGCGGATCTCCGGCAGCCGTTCCATGATCCCGTCGATGATGTCCACCGTCGAGGCGTTCCCCAGTTTCAGAATCGAGATCATCACCGCGTTCTGCCCGTTCAAGCGGATCACGTTGGTGCCGATCGCCTCGCCGTCGCGCACGTTTGCCACGTCGCGCAGCAGGATCATTTTCCCGTCCACCGAGCGCAGCGGCAGGTCGAGGAAGGACTGGATATTCTCGGGGCTGGCATTCACCTCCACCGGCAGCTCGCGGCCGCCCTCGCGGAGCGTGCCCGCCGGCAGCGTCAGGTTCTGCCGCGCCACCGCCGCGCTCACCTCCGCGGCGGAGATGGAGAAGGCATTCAAAGCATCCGGATTCAGGTCCACCATCACCTGCCGCGCCGCGCCGCCATACGGCAGCGAGATCCGCATCCCCGGCACGCTTTGCAACTGCGACCGCAGTGACAGGCGTGAATAGTCGTAAAGCGCCCCGCCGGTCATCGTGTCCGAGGACATCACCAGTTGTAGGATCGGCACGCTCGACGGGCTCGTCCTCACCACCAGCGGCGGCGTCGTTCCCGTCGGCATCCGCCGCAGGATCGTCTGCGACACCCCGGTCACCTGCGCCATCGCCGTGCTCATGTTCACATACGGCTGGAACTTCAGCTTCACCAGCGCCATGCCGTTGGAGGTCTCGGACCTCACTTCCAGCAGGTCATCCACGTTGTTCAGCGTGATGATCTCCGAGAACGAGGTCACCTTGGACGCCAGTTCCGCCGCGTTCAGGCCCGTGTAGGTCCATACCAGCGTGATTTCCGGGCTATCCACCCGCGGCAGGATGTCCGTCGACATCTTCCTTCCGGACATGATGCCAAATAAAAGGATCAGGATCGCCAGAACGCCGATGGTATACTTATAACGTAAAGCGAATAAAACGATCCACATGGCTTCAGGGAAAAAGGCGGTAGCCGCCGCTCAGCCGCCCCACCGCATTAGCTAGCACGGATGATGCCCGCCGCAATCGTAAGATTCGGGAATTTCCCTACAATGCCGGAAAATCCCCTACAAAACCCTCCAGCCCCGTGCCTTCGCCCGCGTCACCGAAGATTCCCATTGCCCCGCCATCTTGATCTGCGGAAATTCCCGTGCCCATGAAACTCATCCCGGTCATTTGGGCGTGCCTCACCTCCTCCATGCCTGCCAAAGAGCCCCTCCTGCTGATTGCCCACCGCGGGGCCTCCGCCACCGCGCCGGAAAACACCCTGGCCGCCTTCCGTCAGGCTTGGGAAGACGGCGCCGACGGCATTGAGGGGGATTTCTACCTCACCGCAGACGAAAAGGTGGTCTGCATCCATGATAACACAACCAAGCGCACCGGCGGAAACGATCTCTCCGTCACCAGGAGCACGCTGGCGGAACTCCGCGCCCTCGACTTCGGCTCATGGAAGGCCCCCGCTTTCAAACGCGAGCCCATCCCCACCTTGGAGGACGTCCTCGGCATCCTTCCCAAGGACAAATGGTTCTTCCTGGAAATCAAGGACACACCCCGCATCGTCAAACCCATCGCCAGGATCCTCGCCGACCGGAAGGCGGATCCGCCTCGCGTGATCCTCATCTCCTTCGACAAGGACGTCGTTGCCGCCTGCCGCAAGGAATTGCCCGCTTTCCGCGCCTGCTGGCTTTCCGAGTTGAAAGACATCGGCAAAGACGGTGCCCCCGCGGCCTTGCTTTCGGAACTCAAATCCACCGGTTCCACCGGCCTTGCCTTCAAGGCCACCGCTCCCGTCACCCGCGAGTGGCTCGAGCAAGCCCGCGGCAAGGACGGCATCCTCTTCGCCTGGACCGTGGACAAGCCGGCCCTCGCCCGCACCATGGCGGAACTCGGAGCCGACTTCATCGGCACCAACCGCCCCGGCCCGCTGCGGAAAGAACTGGAAGCCAAGTAAACCGGAAGCGCGGATTTCAATCCGCCCCATCGTCCCCGGTCTTCCTCTCCCATGGACCGCGGATTTCAATCCGCCCCATCATCCCCGTCTCCCTCTCCCGTGGAGCGCGGATTTCAATCCGCCCCGTCGTCCCCAGTCTTCCTCTCCTATGGACCGCGGATTTCAATCGGCCCCGTCGTCCCAAGTCTTTTTCACTACGCAACCGGATACAGCGCCAATTCCTTCCTAAGTCCTGCCAGCAATATTTATTCCGCTCCCCCTGTCCCCTTGCCACCCCCCGGAAGCGAGCCATTCTTGCTATCTCTTCACCCGCCTCATGTTCTCCCGCCTCCTTCTCCGTTTCCGCATCCTCCACGTCCGCCCGTCCCGTCCCCCTTCCACACAAAGCACCTCCCGCATTGAATGGATCATCGGCGGCTCTCCCCTTTGGTTCGAATGCGCCGACGCCCCGCTCGAGAACGCCCCGGAAGCCATCGCCTGCCTCTGCTATGCCGCCTCCGGCCTGAAAGGCTGGCGTGTTCGCCTTCCCGAGGCAATCAGCCCGCTTCTCCGCGCCAACCTGAAAAAAATCGGCCGCCGCTGGACCAAATGGTGGGATCTCCCCGCTGCCCGCTTCCGGGCGAAGCCCGCCATCGAACGTCCGGCCCCGGAAGGCCGTGGCTCCGGCGTGTTCCTTTCCCTCGGCGTGGATTCATTCTACTCCCTCTTGGACAATCCCACCGTCGACACGATCATCTACGTGGCCGGATACGACGTTCAACTCCAGGACACCGCTCGCCTCGCCAAGGTGGAGCACAGCCTGCGGGACATCGGCACGCGGAGCCAATTGCGCGTCATCCTCCTGAAAACCAATCTCCGCGAGCATCCCGTCTTCCGCCGCCTCAACTGGACGCGCTTCCATGGCGCCGCCCTCGCCGCGGCCGGCCACCTGCTCTCGGGAAGCATCTCCAGCGTCATCATCTCCTCGTCCTATCCCCGTTCGTTTTTCCAACCTTGGGGTTCCAGTTGGAAAACCGACCGCTTCTGGTCCACTCCCCGCCTCTCCGTCATCCACCATGGCGACAAGTTCTGGCGTTTCGAAAAGCTCGAACGCATCGCGGACGATCCGCTGGTGAAGGACCACCTGCGCGTCTGTTGGGAAAACCGCAACGACTCGCTGAACTGCGGCGTCTGCGAGAAATGCGTCCGCACCATGCTCGGCCTCCTCTCCCTCGGCAAACTCGACGAACACGTGAACTTCCCCGGAAAAACGGATCTTCCCCGGCGGATCCGTGCCATCAGGAAACTCGCCCCGCATCTCCTTCCCACCTATCGCAATATCCTCAAACGCGGACTGCCACCCCGGCCACGTCAGGAAGTCCGCAAACTGCTGAAACGCGGCCAACCCGCGACGCCGGAAACCCGCGAATCCACCACCCACTGATCCGGAGCCATGGCCTGGACTCCCGAAATCTATCAGTCACGGATCGCCGATTCCCGGTCCAGATCCCGCCACGCCGCAGGCTTGCCCTCGCCGGAGGAAATCGCCGTCTATCAGAACTCTCTCGGGCCCGAACATCCCCGGGCAACCGCGTTGGCTCGGCATGACCCCGGAACTGCGCGTCATGGCCGCACGGTATTTCGGCCGCTGTCGCTCCCATTGCGGTTCTCTCTTCTCTGATCACTGCCCACTGCCCACTCGGCACTCCCTATCCCCTCACTTGATCTCCGGAATCGGCAGGAAATCCGTCACCACCATCCGGTGATCGCTGTTCCGCGTCATCACCACCTTGCTGCGGAGCGGCGTGAAATGCCGCGTCGCGTAAAGGTGGTCGATCCTCAGCACCGGCAGCCGCCGGTGATAGGTATCCCCCCAGCCCTTCCCCACCGCCGCGAAGGAATCCACGAGATCCCCCGGCAGTTGCCGCATCACCACATCCGTCGCCGGCGCGTTGAAATCGCCTCCGAGAATCACCGGCGTGTCCGGAGGTGAGGTGGTCTTTTCCAGAATCTGCCGCGTCCGGTAGAGTTCCGCCTCACGCGTCGAACGCCTCTCCCGGTGTTCTGTCCACGCCTCCCGCCGCCACAGTTTCAAATTCGTCGCCGCCGTTAGAAGATGCACGTTCACCACCTCGATCTGTCCTCCCCCCGGCAGCGTGATCGTCACCTGCTGGTCCCGCTGTGCCGGATTGCGGATCTCCCGCGTGATCTTCCACCGCGTCACGATACCGTTGCTCAAGTGCGTGCGGTAGTCCCCCGTGCCACCGTAGAGCACGTCCGCCACTTGTCTCACGTAGTGCGGCCTCATGTCCTGGAGCAACACGATGTCCGGATCCCACGCCGCCAGATCACGGGCGGGATTGCCATAGATGAAATCCGCGCAATTCAGCGTGATCACCCGCAACACCGGCTTCCCCTGATAGGGCCGCGCCTCGCCGGGTAACGGCGATTCCTTCCCGAAGTTCGCCAGCACCCGTGCCTCGTCCGCGCCGATCAGCAGCGTGATCGCCCACACGATCGTCATGATCAGCGAGAGCGATGCCCGCAGCGCGTAAAACGCCAGCGCCGCCAGAAACAAACCGATTCCTCCCCACAGCCAGATCGGCATCACCGTGAACGCCGCGAAACGGTCCGGCTGCCGCGAGAAGCAGTACACCGTGAACATGTGCAGCACCAGCGACACCGCCACCAGCATCCATCCCACTCGGCGGCGCAGCTTGGACATCAGTGGAGAAAATTCTAAATCTTAAGTATTAAATTCCAAACGGAAGACTTCGCGGGATCACTTTCATGACGGAAGGGCCTCTTCTCTTGGTTTAGGATTTAGAGCTTGAGATTTAATGCTTGGGTCACATCCCCGGGATTCCCAATCCGCCGGTGAGTTTCTTCATCTCAGCCGCCGCCTGGTCCTTGCCCTTCGTGATCGCCTCCTGCACGCCCTTGAGCACGAGTTGCTCCAGGAATTCCACATCCTCCGGATCGATCACCGAGGGATCGATCTTGATCGCCAGCACGTCGCCCGCGCAGGTCGCGATCACGTTCACCTTCCCGCCGCCGACGGAAGCTTCCACCGTTTGCAGCGCCAGTTCCTCCTGCTTTGCCGCCAGCCCCGCCTGCATCTGCTGGGCCTGTTTCATCAATTTCGCGATATTCATGACTTTCGTGGGTGGTGTTTGAAGAAGAGTTTCAAAATCGTCTTGCCCGGATGATAGTCCAAATGTGTCTCCAGTCGATGCTTAGGTTCTCCAAACTTACTGAAATCACAACCCTCTGATTTTCAATTTATTAAAAGGCTATCTACTCCGGACGGTTCGGGGCCCGGCGGACCAGGGGAAGATGGCTTGATTCCTGCATGGCATCGCGGTCGATTCTTGCCTTACCCTCCCGGAAAAATCTGATATAAACCTGATAGGTGACCTGAGCATCCCGGCTCCTCCCCACCCTGATCCCGATAGGCCTAACTGCCGAACCGTGCCTCGCCTCCTATGCCATCGCCCCCACAAAAACACGATTTTCCCGTGACCCGCTGGACCCTTGTCCGCAAGGCGGTGGTCGAAAAAAATGAGAATGCCTTCTCCGCACTGTCGTCACTCTGTGAGATCTACTATGCCCCTTTGCTCGGGGTCATCCGCGCACGGGGTTATGGTCCGGCCGACGCCGAGGATCTCCGACAGGAATTTTTCGTCCGCCTGCTGGAGCGCGGGGAGTTCCGCAATGCCCTCGAAAAACAAGTGAAGCTCCGCGCTTTCCTGCTCCACGAGTTGAAATGGTTCCTCATGGACCACTATCGCCACTCCATTGCCGGGAAGCGGGACTCGAGGAAGAACACGCCCTTGGATGAGGCCACGCTTGACGGGGCGGACGCCCTTGACGGGCAGGACGGGTCGCTGCCTGACACGGAGTATGACTTGGGCTGGCGAAAGGCGCTGCTGGAGGAGGGAATGAGAAAGGCCTCCCTGCGATGGGAGCAGCTT
Source organism: uncultured Verrucomicrobiales bacterium (assembly GCA_964247045.1). Classification (GTDB taxonomy): domain Bacteria; phylum Verrucomicrobiota; class Verrucomicrobiia; order Verrucomicrobiales; family Akkermansiaceae; genus Luteolibacter. Next base: position 11,894 of record CAXTTX010000077.1, read on the forward strand.
CGGCAGGCCAACGGCAGCCTGCTTTCCTTCGAGATCCTCGCTCCCTTTCTGGATGGGGGCTCGGACGAATCCCAGCGCATCGCCGCGGAACGACTGGGCATCAACCGCAATTCCATCACCCGCGATGTCCCGGCACTCCGCAAGGAACTCCGCAAGATCATCGAGCGCCTCGTCGAGGATACCCTTGCCAATCCTTCCCCGGACGCGGTCAGGGAAGAACTGAAAGCCCTCAAGCTCATGAAATGAGCCAAAAAAGCGATTTCCCCAACCACCGGGCTCCCGCCGGCGGGTAGTCGATAGCCTCCTCCGACTTTCTCCATGCCAGACGATCCCCCTCCGCCTTCCGAAACCGGTCAATTTGATCCCCCAAAGTCCGACCCGCTCATGGGCAACAGCGTGGGCAGGCTTTTCGACCGCCTGTTTGACGATACTTCCGGCATGGATGCTTCCGCATCCGGTTCCACCGGCAGTCTTCCGCTCTGGGAATTGCCCTCCGAGGAGGAACTCCGGCGTACCTTCCCGGCCTACCGCATCGAACGGCTCATCGGCTGGGGTGGCATGGGGATAGTCTATCAGGCCTTCGACACGGTCTTCCAGGAGACCGTCGCCATCAAGCTCCTGCCGATGACCTTCGCCGGGGATCAGCAATTGATGGCGCGTTTCCGCAGGGAGGCGAAGATCCTCAAGAATCTGGATCACCCGGGCATCGTCAAGGTCCACTCGTTTGTACAGACCCCGGAGGGCCACGCCTATTTTGTCATGGACTACGTGGATGGCTGCACCATCCACCAACTCGTGCAGGCCAGGCAAATCACCTTCCGCCGCACGCTCCGGCTGATCGTCCAGATCTGCCGGGCCCTGCAATACCTCCACGACCCCGGCGTCGTCCACCGGGACATCAAGCCCGCGAACATCCTCGTCGACTCCAAGGGCAGGGCGCGTCTGGTGGATTTCGGCATCGCCGGTGATGCCAGCCCCGGCACGGAGAACCTCACCCTGACCGGCCAAAATCCGGGCACTCCGTTCTACACCGCGCCGGAACTCTACCAGGGTGCGAAGCCCAGCCCGAAAAGCGACATCTACGCGCTCGGCGTGACCTTTTACGAGATGCTGACCGGCGAGCGTCCGTCCATCCGCGCCTCCCCCCCCTCGCGACGTTCTTCCGCGGACCGCCGTCTGGACAAGGTGGTCTTCCGCGCGCTGCACGAGAACCCCTCCGAGCGTTTCGAAAATGCCGAGCACATGCGGAAGGAAGTGGAACGCTGCTCACCCGCGAAACGCGGCCTGCTCAAGGGCCTGATCCTCGCCTCCACGATCATCGCCCTGTCGATTCCGGTATTCGCACTCTTGCTTTCCAATCCCCGGGACAAAGAAAAGGAGGCCGGAGCACCATCCCCCGGTTTCATCCGCGGTGGAGGCCCGGTGACAGCCTCAGCAGACACTTCTCAAGAAGCAAAACCCGGCTCCACGCCAGCAGGCCCGGAAACTCCACCGGGAGATCCGTCCCGCGGGGAAACGCCACCGGTTTCCCCTCCAGCGATCCTGATGGATTTTTCCCAGACCGGGGCCGGAGATGGGGCGGACCTTGGGCTGGATTTCCCGGGAGAAATGACGATGCGCTTCC
>CAXTTX010000077.1:13527-15218 GCA_964247045.1 uncultured Verrucomicrobiales bacterium
CCGCTACTGCCCGCCTGGAACCTTCATGGCCGGAAGCCCGCCCTCGGAAGCCCGACGGGATCCGGAAGAAAACCCGGTCAGCACCACCCTCACCAAGGGTTTCTGGATTGCCGAAACGGAAACGACCCAAGCCCAATGGGAAGCGATCATGGGGAACAATCCCAGTCACTCCATCGGCGCTGACCTCCCGGTGGATTCGGTGGGTTGGAATGACTGCATGGGCTACCTCCGCAAGTTGATAGCCAGCGGCAACCTTCCGGATGGCTGGGTTCCTGCCCTGCCCACCGCCGCGCAATGGGAATACGCCTGCCGGGCGGGCACCAACTCCGTCTTCCACTTCGGCGACAAGCTGAATGGAGACCTTGCCAACTGCCGTGGCGACGAACCTTATGGCTCCGGCATCCCCGGCCCCTACCGCGCGAGGTCGCTGCCGGTGCGCAGCTTTCCGTCGAATGCCTGGTTCATCCACGACATGCATGGCAATGTCCGGGAATGGTGCTCCGACTGGTCCGGACCGGCCCTCGGGGAAGCCATCGATCCCGCGGGTCCACTCTCCGGCGATCACCATGTGATTCGTGGCGGAGGGTTTGGCGATTATCCGTGGCGCTGCAGGGCCGCCCGCAAGGCGGCAATGGGCAAAGGTGACCCCACCGGGCTCTGGAACGGCTTCCGCATCGTCCTCAATCCGGAGCCTCCGGCGGTCACTTTCGCGGACTTCGCCGGGATCTGGACCGTGAAATTCCGGAGTGGCCATGTTCACAAATACGAGATCTCAAAGGATGGATCCGTGACGATTCTCGAAGGCGCGGCGGGTGAACGCCAGCTCTTCCGCATCGACAACGACGTGATGTTGGATTTTTCAAACAACAAGATCGAGAGGCTGAGCTTCCGGCGCGATGTCCTGGTAGTGGAGCATTGGAATCCGGCAGCGGACTATGCCGCCAAGCTTCCCGTTTCCGATATCGGCACGAGCATCGGGAAAAAAACCGGTGCGGCTCCGGAGGAAAAGCCCGCCGCAATTGAGGGCGGATGGACCACTGAAGAATTCACCCGGGTTCTCCAAGGCCACACCTGGTTCTACAACGACTCTCTCTTTGTCGGCGATCCTTCCGTCGTGACCTTTCACCCGAACGGCAAGTTCCATGACCATTGGAAATGGAACTACTGGATCGTTGCCCCGGGCAAGGTCCACGTCCAGTTCTGGGATGCGGTCTACAAGCCCGAGACGGCGGTGACCTTTTCCTTCAACCGGGAAATGACCGAGTATACCTGCACCTTCACGGATCCCAACGGGAAGGTCCACAAGGTGGGCGGCAGGCGTTTTGAGCCGATCCGCTGACCCTCCCTCACCAGCCGGAAAAAAAAATCACTTTTTCCCAACCACCCTCCCTTCCGCCGCGAGGAGATGGTTGAAACCGGAAAGAACGAACCATGAAAATCAGATTCAACTGCCCTCATTGCGGTCAAAAAATCTCCACCGCCGAAGACCAGCGCGGCCTCGGTGGCATCTGTCCCAAATGCAACGAACACCTGGTGGTCCCTGCCGTGACCCCTCCCCCTTTGCCCACGGACGCATCATCCGCCTTGCCTCAAACCGCGGCGGTCGCGAACGGTCCCTCGGGCTCGACGTCCCCCGGCTGGTTGCGAGGCTATGTCGTCGCGTCCTCCCTGCTGGTCCTCGTCCTGCTGCT
>CAXTTX010000078.1:0-836 GCA_964247045.1 uncultured Verrucomicrobiales bacterium
CGGTGACACCAAAGCACTGAAAGTGGAGGTTCGCGACCGGAGCTATCCCATGGTGTTCACGGATCCCAAGACAAACAAGACGGTGAAATGGAAGGTGGCCGTCCTCCTCTCCTCCGTAGGTCGCTACAAGGAGGGGACCGACCTGGGCGCGGTCGGTTACAATGCGGACACATGGGATTACTACGGCATCGGCAAAACCTATTCCACCTTCGGCTTCGACACCCTGGCCCCGGGATCTGCCGTCCGTTTCGTTCCCAAGGGGCTCGGGTTCCCGGAGAAGTTCAGCATCGGCCAAACCTTCACGACATCGAGTCCCGCGGTGGATCTCGCGACCGGAGCTTACGCTTCCAAGGTCTCGCTGGCCGCCACGCTTGTGGCGAAGGAAACGGTCAAGGTTCCCGCCGGGACCTTCAAGAACAGCCTCCACATGCGCTTCAGGCTCTCGCTCAACGGCAGCGGGGCGACCGCCGATGAATGGTGGGTGAAAGGCATCGGCGTGGTGAAGACGAAATTCTCCCCGGACAAGGGCCAGGGCAAGGGTTACACCAACGTCCTCCACGAATACGCGATTCCTAACAGGGAGCCCGCCTTGAAAATCCGCGGGATCGGAGCGCAGACGCCCACCTTGGTCGCGTTCGCCGGGCCGACGGGAATCGTTAAAAACTTCACGATTACCAATGAGGGACCTGTCGCCTTGGATGGCCTTTCCGCTTCCATTGCCGGATCGGACTCGTTCACGGTTGGACCGCTGCCGGAGACCACGCTCGCCAGCGGAGCATGCATGGTCATCAGCGTCAGGTTTTCGACGGGCACGGACACGACCTTCTTGAACGAGG
>CAXTTX010000078.1:846-3960 GCA_964247045.1 uncultured Verrucomicrobiales bacterium
TCCGCGTCCGTTCGGACGATCCGGAGGACGGCACGGCCGAGGTGTCCCTGCGGAGTCTCGCGGTTCCGTGAGGCTACCGACCGGGGTCAGCCTCACCACTCGGATCCCAGCCCGTTCCGTCCCGCGAGTTCCAACAACTCCTCGCGCATCGGCCACTCGTCCGGGCGCTCGCTTGACTCATGCCTCTTGCTCGCGCCTTTCAGAGTCATGCAACCGGTGTTGTCGCCGATCTGCCTGATCGACTCCACCTCTTCCTCGGTAAACCTCACATCCGGCAAAGCCCCGAACTCGCGGATCTGCTCCTCGATGGGTTTCGCGTTCTCATTCGCCTCCTGGATGAAGGTCGGCACCACGCTCTCCACCGCGGGGTGGCTCAGGTTCCAGATCGAGGCGAACTGCAACAGCGTCAGGCCATACTTCTCGGCCAGCGGCCTCATGTGGTTCACCTTCTCCAACCCGCGTTCCACCCAGCCGTCCGGCCGGTAGGTGCGGTGATCACCGGGCTTGAAGACATGATCCGACTTGCCCAGATCATCATGGAAAATACCGCCGTAGTCCACCACGCGCGTCATCACCTTCACTCCATGCTTCTCGCAGATTGGCAACGTGAGTCCCACGGGCCACGGCTCCAGCGGATTCAAAATCAGCATCGACCAGTCGATCAGCTCCCCGAACTTCTCAATGCATCCCACGAGATCCAGCGAGAACCCGTTCGCCGGTCCCGGCGCGATGCCGAGCCGGTCGGTTAGACCCTGTTCCTTCGCGCCCTGCAAGGCTTCCCAGAGAACCTCGCTGGTATAGCCGGTGTTGTCGGGATTGTGCAGCATCAGCAGGTCGAACTTGTCCGTGCCGCAGCGCTCCAGTTCCTTCGCGCAGGCCATGTTCACGAAATCCGCGTAGCCCTCCGGCCCGCGCAGGTCCGGATCCGTGAACCGCGGGTAACCTTTGCTACCCTGGCGCTGGCCTTCATAAAAATCATGCCCGATCATCCCTACCAGGCTGTAGCTGGAACGGTCCACGCCCTTCAGCGCCAGACCTAACAACTCATCCGCCTTGCCATTGCCGTAAACGTCGGATGTGACGAAGGTCCGGATGCCCGCCTCATACGCCGTCTGGATGCAACTGCTGAAGCGCTCCTCGGACAGGGTTTCGCCGAAGTGCATGAAGCGTCCGCCGCTCCAGGTGCCGTATGCCGTTGTCGTGGGTTCCATGGTGGGAAAATCTGTTGCCTGCTGCGTATGTCCGCCCGGCTTGCCGGTCAACCGAAACGCCCCAGAATCGGTGCCAAATCCGCCAAAGTCCCTGCGGGCCAGAGGTTCCGCGGCGTCATGATCGCCGTGTCCAGCGCCCGGTGGGAGTGGCTCTCCGGCACCAGCGGGATGCGGCCCACCACATCGCGGATGATCTGCTTTGCGATGGAACTGTTCGCCTGCACGTTCGCCACCACGGTCCCCACGTCCACCGCCTCCTCGTCTTCCCGCCAGCAATCGTAGTCTGTCACCAGCGCGAGCGCCGAGGCAGCGATCTCCGCCTCCCGCGCCAGCCGCGTCTCCGGCCCATTGGTCATGCCGATGATATCACCGCCGATCAGCCGGTGAAACGCCGCCTCCGCCCGCGTGGAAAACGCCGGGCCGTTCATGCAAACAAACACGCCGCCGTCATGCACCTTCGGCGCGATCGACTGCGCCGCTGCCAACAGGTGCGCCCGCAGGTCCATACAATAGGGTTCGCCGAAGCCAACGTGCCCGACGATGCCATTGCCAAAAAACGTGTGCTTACCCGCCGTGGCAGTCCGGTCAAGCAACTGGTCCGGCACCACGATGTCACGCGGCGCCATCTCCTCGCGCAGGCTGCCCACCGCCGTGATCGAAATCAGCCAGCGCACGCCCAGCGAGCGCAACGCCCAGATGTTCGCCCGGTGGTTGATCTCCGTCGGCAGGATCCGGTGACCCACACCGTGACGGGGCAGGAAACACACCCGCCGGCCGCCGATCTTGCCCATCACCACCTTGTCGGAAGGGTCGCCGAAGGGCGTGCTCACCGCGCGCTCCGTGATCTCCTCGAAGCCCTCCATCTCATACAGCCCGCTGCCGCCGATGATGCCGATCGCCGGTTCGCCAAGGTTTTCAGAACTCATGCGTCGAGAAATAGGCCACCACCGCCCCGGCCGCAAGTTCCGCCTCGCCACATCTACCGCAAATTCCCGCCAACCTCCGCCGTATCAACCTCCCTACCCTTCATGCACCGACTCCTTTTCCTCTGCACCCTGCTCCTCCTATCCGGCTTTCCGGTCCTCGCCGCCGGACCCACGTCTCTGGAGACCTATCTCGCTGCGAAGTTCCCGGCGGAAATCCACAAGGTTTCCGTGGGCCAGACAGAGATTGAAATCACCGGAAAAGTCCCCGATCCCGCCAAGACCTACGTCATCGCTGAGATCCCCATGGAAACACCGGCTGGCGAATCGACGAACGATAACACCACCGAGCGCTTCGTTCCCGACGCCTCCGGAAACTTCAAGGTCACCATGGCCCGCCTTCCAAATCGTGACGGAGTCCCCCACGACCGCATCCTTTCACGCTGGCAGATCCTTCTCAATGAGCCCACCGGCATGACGCCTATCTCCCACGCCCGCTATGCCGATGAGGTCACCTGCCGCTCCCCCTATCCCCCCGCGGCAACGCTGAAATCCAAGAAAGGCCTCGGCGGCTGGTCACCCGACCGCTTCCCCAACGAACTGGACGACCTCGGCATCTCCGCGGTCACCGTGAACATGATGGTGCATTCCCTCCTCGCGTTGGAACCCGGCCCCAGCCTCACGCCCATCCAGTGGAACGGAAAAACGTACTACACCCGCGCCGCCGTCGTCGAATCCTTCGACAAGACCTTCCTCGAAGCCGCGAAACACCACGCGATGGTCTCGGTAATCCTCCTCATCGCCAATCCCGCCAACGACAAGAACGCCGTCGTGAAAATCCTCGGCCACCCGGACGCCACTCCGGAAGGCATCTTCGCCATGCCGAATCTCACTTCCTCCGACGGCATCTCCCTCTATGCCGCCATCATGAATTTCATGGCGGAGCGCTGGTCCCGCGCCGATGGCAAATACGGCCGCGT
>CAXTTX010000078.1:3970-4964 GCA_964247045.1 uncultured Verrucomicrobiales bacterium
CCACCACTGGATCCTCCACAACGAGGTCGATGCCGGCAAGGTCTGGACCAACGCGGGCAACAAGACCGACCTTGATTACATGGAACTCTATCAGCGTTCCATGCGCATCGCGGATCTCATCTCCCGCCAATACGACCCGCACATGCGGCCCTTCATTTCCCTCACCCATCATTGGTCGAACAAAGGCGAACCCGGCTGGCATGGTTCTCAAAACCTGCTCCGGCTCCTCACCCGCTTCTGCGCCGCGGAAGGTGACTTCCCCTGGGCCCTCGCCTATCATCCCTATCCCCAGGATCTCACCAACCCGCGGACCTGGGAAGACAACCAGGCGAACTTCACCCTCGACTCCCCCAAGATCACGCCGAAAAACCTCGAGGTCCTCGACGCCTTCATGAAGCGTCCGGAAATGCTCTACCGCGGTGAGGTCCGCCCCGTCCACCTCTCGGAAAACGGTTTCAATTCTCCAGACTACTCCGAAAAATCCCTCGCCGACCAAGCCGCCGGCATGGCCTTCGCTTGGAAAAAGATGGCCCCGCTTACCTCCATCCAGGTCTGGCACTACCACAACTGGATCGACAACCGCGGCGAAGGCGGCCTCCGCATCGGTCTCCGCAAGTTCCCCGACGAACCCGGAGACCCGGGCGGCAAGAAACCCATCTGGCATCTCTATCAGGCCCTCGGCACCCCACGGGAAGAAGAGGCCGCTGCCCCGTATCTGAAAACCATCGGCATCCCGTCATGGGACCAGGCGATCCACACCGGGGAAATCCGTTGAACGCCAGCCGCCGACATTGAAAGTGTCCCTTTTCACAACGGGTTTCAGATACTACGTGAACGCGTAATATCAGCAAAAATAAGTTGTTCTTGCTAGGGATTCACCTTACCGATGCGCTTCCACCCCGTAGAATCCTAATGAAATCACCCCGGTTTATCCCACTCGCTCCCCTGTTTTTTGTCTCGCTCGTCGCATCCGCCCACGCGGGAATCAGCATTT
>CAXTTX010000078.1:4974-13031 GCA_964247045.1 uncultured Verrucomicrobiales bacterium
CGAACGGAATCGAGTCCGCGGAAACCAGCGGTATCACCGGCGTTACCACGGAAGCCTTCACCGGGACCACGCCGGGCTATCTCAGCACCTACAGCACCGCGATTGGCACCTATTCCGGCAACAGCCACGTCATCGAGGAAAACATCTACGGCGGCTATCAGGAGGGCAACTATCTTGGCATTTATTCCACCGAGTCCACGACTCTCACGCTGAACGCTCCCGTTGCCTACTTCGGTTTCTATTTCTCCGCCGGTGACGCGGGCAACATCGTCGAGCTCATGAGCGGCGGCAATGTCCTCCTCACCTTCAAGACCGGCGACCTGATCAACATGCTGCCACGGACCGTTGGCTCCAAGATCCAGGCCATCAACGGCAGTCTCTATAACACGTTGGACTATTATGGCCAACCGGGACCGAACAACGGTGCCACGAACAGCGAGCCCTATGCCTACGTCCACTTCGTCGGCACGGCAGGCACCACCTTCGACGCGATCCGCTTTTCCGAACCGCACACCGCCACCTTCGAGACGGACAACCACAGCATCCGCACCACCGCCCCAACACTTCCGGGCACACTGGTGGAAATCACCAACGCGGTGCCGGAGCCTTCTGGCGCACTGCTGGGTATTTTCTCGTTCGGCACGCTCGCACTCTTCCGCAGGCGCGCCTGAGACACACTTACTCCACCCGCTCCACCCCGTCCGGCAGCTTGATCTCGGACTGGATGCCTCCATCCTTCTGCTTCACGTGGCGCACGTGGATCGGCCCCTTCGGCGTCGGATAACTTCCTTCCGCCCACTCGAGGCGTCCGAGGTTCGGCACGATCCTCACCTTGGAACATCCCGGGGCGATCGGCGTGATTCCCAGCACATTCCTGCTCAGCCACACCGTCGGACCACCGGCCCAGCCATGGCAAAAGCTATGGCGGAAACCGACGTAGCAATGCGCACCGAAGTCCCCATGGAGATCCTTCTTCCCGGGGGCCACCGGTTCATCGATGCGTCCCGCTTCCTTCGTCCATTCCAGATCGAAGTCTTCCCAAAACGTCGTCGCGCCGACGTCCAGCATCCCGCCCCAGTACTGGCTGATGAAATCCAGGCCCGTATCGATGTCACCTGACTTGGCCAACGCGTTCAGAACGTAGAAGCCATAAAACGTACTCAGATCCTTCGGCCCGTCCTTCTTCAATACGATGGATACCTCAGCCGGATCGCGGAACCCTGCCAGGGACAACAACGCCGCGGGCGATTTTCGTCCGCTTGACTCCGGCAGGTGCGTGCGGAGGCGGGCCGCGGTTTCCGTGCACATCGCCACGCTCTCCCGGTCTCCCAGGATGCCGCACAAACGGGCTCCGCTCTCCATCGTCAGTGTCATCATGGCCTGCAATCCCTCGTGGACCGCGGTCTTGTTCTCATAGGTAGGCCAATCGAGAAAGCGCATCCCGTCCAGCTTCTCCTTCCCCTCCGAATCGACGTAAGAGGCCAACCGCCTCAGCAGTTCCGTGAGATAGGGCCCCTGCTGTTTCAGATAATCGAGATCGCCGTTCTGCTGATACCATTCCTCATGGATCAAGATCCACCACATCGAGTAGGAACTGATGCCGTTCATCCACTCGGACACCGGCGTGACGTCGCGGGTCATGTCCAAGCTCTTCGGCACCACCTCGTTGTAGCCGAAGACGCTGCTGATCACGCTCACCTCGGGATGCATGTCCCCCAGCCATACCAAACGGTCGCGCTTGATCCCGTCCCACAGGAAGTCCTGCATGTTCAGGTGTACCGTGTAGGCACCCGTCTGCCAGACTTTGTTGATCCGCTCGTCGGAGCACTTGAAAGAGCCGACATACGGAATATCACGCAGCGTCAGGATCGCCCGCACCTGGCTGAGCTGCAGGTCAACCTCGGGATCAACATTGTCGATCCTTACGAATCGGAAGCCGCTCGGACCGATGGTCGTCTTGCCAAGCCAAGGCACCTTCACCACCTGGTCGCGCAACGCGTGATCGTTCTGCGCCCCGCGTTCGCCAATCTCCACCATCGTTTCCGCCACCGACTCGCCGAAGCGCACCCTCACCGAAGGCATCCTCTTATCCGCCGTGTTCGGGGTGTAAAGTTCCACGGAGCCGGCGATTTCCACGCCAAAATCGATCACCAGTCCGCTGCCCCGCTTCACCACCAGCGGTGGCAGCGTTTCCTTCAGCACCGCCTGTCCGCTGCGCGGCTTGAGCAGGTTTTCTGAATTCTCAACGCCCCCGTCCGATTTCCACACCACCCTCGTCGGCTGCACCACATACGCGGTCAGCGGGCTCCTCGCGGTGCTTTCCGCCAGCACCGGGGGCAGCGCTCGTGCGGACCATGGCGAGGCGACGGCGAGGAGGATTCCAAAAAGCAATGGCTTCATGGCAGGTGGGATTGGGTTCAACGCTTCGCCAGAACCTGGCTCTCATAAGTTTTCACTTCGTCCAACCAGGCCGCGCCCGCGGGCACGCCCTGTGTCTCGCAATACATGTCCCACACCGCCGCCCAAGGCAGGCTTTTCGCCTCTTCCATGAGCGCCAGCCTCGCCGTGTAGTCGCCGGATTTCTCCGCCTCTTTCAGCGACGGCGGTTCCAGCAGCGCCATCAACAGCGCCTTCAACGTGTTCCGTGTGCCGATCGTCCAGGCGGCGATCCGGTTGATGCTCGCATCGAAGAAATCCAGCCCGATGTGCGTGCGGCCCACCAGCTTGTTGCGCACCAGTTCGCTGGCGATGGATTGCAGGGCATCGTCCAGGATCACGACGTGATCACTGTCCCAGCGCACCCCGCGGCTCACGTGCAGCAAAATTTCCGGCACATACATCAGCGCGGAAGTCAGCTTGTCCGCGATGCCTTCCGTCGGATGGAAATGACCCGCATCCAGGCAGAGCAGCTTCTGGTTCTTGATCGCGTAGCCCATGTAAAACTCATGCGAACCCACCACGTAGCTCTCGCTGCCGATGCCGAAAAGCTTGCACTCCACCGCATCGAGGTGGTGCTTCGGATTGATCTTCTTCGCGAACACACGGTCCAGTGAATCGGCCAGCCTCTGCCGTGGCGCGAGGCGATCCACCGGCGTGTCCTTGAAACCGTCCGGTATCCACACGTTCGTCACCGTCGGTGAACCCAGCGCCTTGCCCATCACCGCGCCGATCTCCCGGCAGGCGATGCAGTGCTCCACCCAGAAGTCGCGGATCGACTTCTTGGAATGCGAAAGCGTGAACCCGTCCGCGGACTTCGGATGCGCGAAGCACGTCGGGTTGAAATCCATCCCCATGCCATTCGCCTTCGCCCAGTCGATCCACCCTTTGAAATGCTCCGGCCGGATCTCGTTGCGATCCACCTTCTTCCCGCCGAATTCACCATAGAAAGCATGCAGGTTCAGCCGGTGCTTGCCCGGGATCAACGACAGCGCCTTGTCCAGGTCCGCCCGCAACTCATCAGGCGTGCGCGCCTTGCCCGGATAATTTCCCGTCACCGCAATGCCGCCGCTGAGACCCTCGCCCGTGTTCTCGAAACCTCCCACGTCATCCCCCTGCCAGCAATGCAGCGAGATGGGAATCCGCGCGAGTTGCGCCATGGCCGCCTCCGTGTCCACGCCCAGTCCGGCGTAGGTGGATTGCGCGAGTTTATACGAGGGTCCGATGGATTTTGGGCTTTTTGCCATGACGATTGGGTTGAGACGGGTTTGTCTGGAGCCTGGTGATTCTGGCCCGGTTCGCGTTCGAAAACCTCGACTGTTTGGCCAAAAACAAGCACGATCCTGCCACGTGAAAAAGGTCCTCAGGATTGACGATTGGTTCCACCCGGACGGCTTCCCGATTTCCGTGGAGCGGCGGGAACCGCAGGAGCCCTTCGGCGCGCACTCGCACGAGTTCGCCGAACTGGTCATCGTCACCGGCGGTAAATGCCTGCATGTCTGCGGGCCCGACTCCTGGGAACTCACCACCGGCGATGTCTTCGTCGTCTCCGGTTCCCGCGAACACGAATACCGCGATCCACTGGACCTCCGTCTCGTCAACATCCTCTATCAGCCGGAGCGTTTGAAAATGGCCTTCCTCGATCTGCCCTCCGTACCCGGCTATCATGCCCTCTTCACCCTCGAACCCTCGCGCCGCAAACGCCAGTCCACCACCGGCACGCGCCTGCGCCTCAACGACAAGGAAATGGCCCGCGTCATGGCCTTCACCGATCGCCTCGAGGCGGAGTTGAAAGCGCGCGATGCCGGCTTCGGCTTCATGGCCACCGCCATCTTCATGCAGATCGCCGGCCACCTCTCGCGCGCTTATGGCCGCAGCCCTTCGCCGGATGGCAAGGCACTCCTGCGCATCGGCGAGGCATTGTCCCACTTGGAACAAAACATCCATCGCGACGTGGACCTGGAGGAACTCTCCGCCATCGCCCACATGTCGCAGCGCAGTTTCCTCCGCGTCTTCCAATCCGCCACCGGCACCTCTCCCCTCTCCTGGGTCATCGGCAAGCGCATCCAGCGCGCCTGCGGCCTCCTCCGCCACACGGACAAGCGCGTTACCGAGATCGCCTTCGATGTCGGCTTCAACGACAGCAACTATTTCACCCGCCAATTCACCCGCGTCACCGGGCTTTCCCCGCGGAACTACCGCGCGCGCCATGGTCCCGCATGAGGCACTGGGGCCCCCTTGCCATCCGGACTACAAATTGATGCAAAAGCATTCCATAGGCCTCCGAACCCCCGTTTCAAGCCTACCGGATGGGGGAGTATCCTCCATTCGGGTTAATTTATTTGTCGATTGTCACAATCTCTTAAGTGATTGCTGACGGGCCAACTGGACGATTTGCGGCCAATTGCCTACTGAGTAGATATCAGCGATACACCGCATATGGCATGTCCCGCGCTAGGGGACGGGTCATGAGCTCCATCGGCTTCTTACTCGATATGGATGGGGTTATCTACCGGGGGAACCAACTGATTCCAGGCGCCGACCGCTTCGTCGGGCGCCTGCGTTCAGAAGGAATTCCCTTCCGGTTTTTAACCAACAATTCGCAACGCACACGTCGCGACGTGGCGTTGAAACTGTGCCGCCTCGGCCTCGAGGCGGAGGCGGATGACGTCTTCACCTGTGCGATGGCAACCGCGCGGTTTCTGGCCAAACAGAAGCCCGGCGCGACTGCCTTCGTGATCGGTGAAAACGGACTTGCCGCCGCGCTCCACCACAACGGCGTCACTGTCGTCGATGACGACGCTGACTACGTCGTTGTCGGGGAAGGCCGGACCTTCAACTTCGAGATGATCGAACGCGCGCTCCGCCTCGTTGAAAAAGGCGCCCGCCTCATCGCCACGAATCCGGATGCCACCTGTCCCACCGACGCCGGCACACGTCCCGGCTGCGGGGCCATCGTCGCCATGTTGGAGAAGGCCACCGGTCGCCAGGCCTTCTCCGTGGGCAAACCGAGCGGTGTCATGATGCGCATGGCCCAGGATGAACTCGGCGTCCGCTCCAGCGGCACCGTCATGGTGGGAGACACCATGGAAACGGACATCCTCGGAGGCGTGGGCATGGGCTACAGGACCGTTCTCGTCCTCAGCGGCCATACCGACGTGAGCATGCTGGACGCCTACGCCTATCGCCCCGACTGGATCATCGACTCCGTCGCGCACATGCCGGAAGAACTCTTCCATCCGGAACGCACCCTCGCGGAGGTTGCCTGAAGTGCCGCGGCCGATCACGCCGCCCGCTCTCACCGCGCCATCGCATCGGCCAGTGAAACTGCCGTCGGTACGGTCACGCCCTTCAACTCGTTATAGGACTTCTCGGTGAATTTTACATTCGCCGGCAAGTCCCGCATCCGCGACTTCGTGTTGGAGCTGTAGATCACAGCTTCATACGGTTTGGTGACCCAGGCACCGGCATCCTTTTCCATGTCATTCTCGAAGGTGCAGCCTTCGAACAGGCAATCCCGTGTGATCAACACGAAGCTGAGGGGAACCTTGCACTGGATGAAGCGTGAACCAACCACCCGGAACCACTTGTCGTTCACGATGTCCGCCGGCTGGTGCTTGACAAAATTAACGTGGGGCATCTCCGCACCCTCGAAAACGCTGCTTTCCACACGCACGCCGTGATCCACGAAATTGATACCCTTCGCATAGCTCCCTTTGACGTGACAGGACTCGAGGTAGAACTTCGCGGCGTGGTCGCCTCCATACCACACGCCTGCCTTCGGAAACGTGCAGTCGTTGAACGAGCAGTTCTGGAAATAAAAGATGCACGCGTGATCAGCTCCCAGGGTGAGCGACTCGAACTTGCACTTGCGCGCCACGAAGTTGCAGCCGGACAATTCCACCCTGCCTTGATCCGCACCGGACCACATGCTCCCCGGCGATAGCACCACCAGTGGCCACTTCTTTTTCATCCGGTCACCGATCACGATCGCCTCCCGCACCTTTTGCTTCGCCACCGGCACCGTCATGCTCTCCAGCCAGCGGCCTTCGATTTGAAACGCCGTGGCGAAAGTCGCCGGTTTCTCTTCCGGAATCTTGATCGCCCCCAGCGGGTTGGCCGTGGGTGACATCTTTGCCCTCGGATCATCCGCGAAGGGCACCGCATCGGCTCCCGCGCCACCGGAGAGTTCCAGCATCATCTTGTCACCATCCTTACGCAGCGCGAGGGCGTCGTCGATTTTCCCCGCCTTGGTCAGAGCCGTCTCCTGTTCCCGCAGTCTCTTGGCTAGGCTTTCCATCACCTTGCCACGGGCGGCCTTGAGTCCGCTGTCGATGGCCTCCACGCCCTTTTGATATTTTTCCCTCAGCTCCACCAGCGGTTTGTCGGTGTGTGCGGTGGTTTCACCGGACTTCTTCACCGCCTCGCGTTCCTCGCGCACGTGGATGATCGCGTCGAGCTGCCCACTCGCCGCCAATGTCTTTTCCAGCCCCTCCAGCGCGGTGGAATACTTCAAGGTCAGATCCACTTTCTTGAACATCGCCTCGGTGTCCGCCGCCTGTATTTCGTTGTCCGCCGCCTTGCGCAGACCCTCCGCGGCTTGCTGGGCAAAAACCGGAGGGATCGCCGCCAGCCACCCCCCCATCAGGGCCAAAGCGACAAGCCGGACCACAACCGGGCGACCCATGGGTAGGAAATTTTTCACGAGCCACAAAGCAACGAAACGACTCCCGGCCTGTCAACTTCATCCCTCGCTCCCGGCCGGCCAGCCGCCATGAGGGCTCACTTCCCCAGCTCCACCGCCGTCCACGCCTTGCCCGTCCGGCTCTTCGTCAACTCCCGCTCCTTCTTCACCAGGTCCGCCGCCACCGGCCCCGCCTTGTTTTCCCACTCGTTGCGGATGTACGTGGCGATGTCCGCCAGCGTCTGGTCGGTCATGTTCGGGTTGGTTCCCAGCCCGGGCATGTCCGCGGTCGGCGCGTAGGTTTCCCCATCCACCTCCACCGGCCCGGTCATGCCGTGCAGGAGAATTTTCACCAAGGTCTCCGGCTTGCCCGTCACCCATTGGGACTCCTCGAGCGGCGGTCCCAGGTTTGGCATGCCGTCACCCGCCGCGCCATGGCAACCGAAACACGCCGCTTCGCCAAGGAACATCCCCTTGCCCCGCTGGAACGACGCCAGCGCCTCACCCGTTAGGGATGAACCACCACCGGCGGAAACCGCCTGTTTGTCCTTCGCCCCGCGTTCCAGCAGCGCCAGGAAATCCTTGTCCTTCGTATCCTTCATCGGCCCGTCGCGGAATTCGATCTCGTGCTGGTCCAGCCCCGAAACCACCGCCTCCTTCACGAACGGCTCCTTGCCATCCGTCTGCAGCAGCGACGCCAACCTCTCAAAGGCCTTCTCCGTCCCCAGCGGCCCCAGGGCACGCGCCAGATAAGGCGCCGCATCCGGCCTCACCTTCATCCCTGACAAGGTCGGTTCCAGCTTCGCCAGTTCTCCCGCGGAAAGCCGCGTCGTCGCCCAGAGGGCCGAGCATTGCAACTTCACGTCCCTCTCCCGCAAGGCGGCCACCAGATGCTCCGCCTTCAGCTCTCCCATGCCCTCCAGCGTCCAGATCGCGT
>CAXTTX010000078.1:13041-15189 GCA_964247045.1 uncultured Verrucomicrobiales bacterium
ATGCGTGCCACCGTGCTGCCCGCCGTCGCCAGCTTCACCAGCAGGGGAACCGTCGCCGCGTCCTTGTGCTCCACCAGCAGCCTTTGCGCCTCTTCCCGTTGCCACGCGTTCGGGTGCATCAGCATTTTCACCAGATCCAGCCCCTGCAATCCCGACAAATCCCGTTGCGCCTCCATCTTCCCCCTCGTGCTCCGGATCCGATAGATCCGCCCCTGCCCGAAGGCCGGCTTGTCCAGCCCGCGCGAAAGGGTCTGCTTCCGCAGATAGGGCGTCATATAGGTGTCGTGCTGGATGATGCCATGATACATATCCAAAATATACAAACTCCCGTCCGGCGCCGTGTAAGCATTCACCGGCCTGAACCGCTCGTCCGTGGATGCAAGAAACTCGCTCTCCCCCAGCGGATGCTCCCCCGTCATCTTCCCGTCCTTCTCCGTGATGCGGATCGCCTTCACCAGGTTGCACACCGGCTCCGTCGTGAAGGCCGTTCCATACCACTCCGTCGGGAAATTCGTGCCCCGGTAAATCGTCATCCCGGACGCCGCCGTCGAGTTGATCAGCTTGAAAGTCTTCGGATCGAGCGTGTTGTTGTCGAAGCCATTCACCTTCGCCATGTAGGCCCGGTTCACCGCCGGTGTCACCCGCGCCGGCCACACCCGGTTCGTGCCGAGCTGGACCGCGTTCTTGACCTTGAACTTCACACCGGGATTCCCCTGCAGAATATTCGGTGCCAGCAGATCCCCAAACAACAGCGTCGAGTTGTTGTTGTGATAGAGCCGCCCGTAATCATCCCGCGCGATTCCCCACTGCCCGCGGAAATCCGTCGCCTCCATCTCCCAGCCCTTGGCCGTTTGTTTCAGCCGCCGGTCGGACTTCGCCAGATAATACCGGTTGTCCAATCCCGCCAGCAGCCCGTTTGGCTTGTGCTCCACGTTCCCCGTGTCCATCAGCTTCGCGTCGATCACCACCGGCGCGCCCGCAGGCGCATCTCCCGCCCGCTTCACGCTGCACAGGCGATGCTCGTCCATGAAAAGGATGCTGTCCTCGAAGACCGCCACCGCCCGCGGCAGCATCAGCTTGTCGAGAAACACCGTCCGCTTGTCCACTTTCCCGTCCTGATCCGTATCCTCCAGGATCACGATCCGCCCCTCCGGCGTCTTCTCTCCCTTGCCATCCACGTCCGGCATGTAGCCCCGCATCTCGCACACCCACATCCGCCCCTTCGCATCGAAGTCCAGGCACACCGGCTTCTCCACCAGCGGCTCCGCCGCCACCGGCTCGATCACGAACCCCGGCGCCAGCTTGAAACTCTTCAGCGCCTCCGCCACGGACAACACCGGACTGGGTGGGATCATGTCCTCCGGCACCACGTCTTTCATCCGCGCCTCGTCGTTCTGCTTCTCGTCCTGGGCGGGGACGGGCAGGGTTAGCAAGCAGAGCAGGGCGGCGAGCCTCGGAAACATGGGCATGATACGTGTCTGGAAAATCGACATTTCGCCCGATTTGGCAACGCCACAACTGCGGTATCCCCCTAAAGACGGATCGCCCATCGCAATTTCGCGCTGCTGCTCCGCGGATTCATCCGCCGTTCTTCCGGCCCGGCGGTAATCACCCCGTCACTCATCTCCGCGTAAATCCCGTCCCGGACACCCGCCCTCATCGCCTGCTTCACCCGCCGGTCCTCGCCCGAATGGAAGGTCAGGATCGCCACCCGCCCCCCGGGCTTCAGGCAACCGGGAACCGCCCGCAAAAAGGCATCCAGCGCGTTGAACTCCTCGTTCACCGCGATTCTAACCGCCTGGAAAACCCGCCGCACCGTCAGCTCCCGCTCATCCTCGTCGCTCGTCCGGATGCTCTCACGGATCGCCCGCGCGAATGAAAGCGTATCGCCAAAGGGTTTCCCCGCCAGCGCAGCCGCCAGCGATTCGGAACGCGGCTCGTCCGCGTTCTCCCGCAGCGCCGCCTCCAGCTTCTCCACGCTTGCCTTCGCCAGCCAATCCGCCGCGGAAACCCCGCGTCCCGGATTCATCCGCATGTCCAACGGCCCCGCCACCTTGAAGCTGAACCCGCGCGCCGGATCATCGAACTGCATCGACGAGCACCCGAGGTCCGCGAAAATGAAATCCACCCCCTCCAGCCCCCGCTCAC
>CAXTTX010000079.1:0-2613 GCA_964247045.1 uncultured Verrucomicrobiales bacterium
AAGTAGACGTGCAGGTTCGCGAGGCCCGCACCGGGGACCTGATCCACCTAGTGGTGGACGGCTCCATCGAGTTCGCGATCCTGAGCGACGTGACCGCACGCGATCAGAAAAAATGGTCGCTGAATGTCCGCGAGATTTTCCGCGAACCCTTGATGCTGGCCGTCCCCGAATCCCACCCGCTGGCCACCCTCCCCCACCCTCCGCGCCCGGAAAACCTCCAGCCGGAAAGCCTGATCCACCTGCGCGAAGGCCACTGCCTGACCGACAGGACCCTCAAGGTTTGCCGCATCGACCGCCTGGACCAGAAGCTGGAATGCGACCAGTTGGAAACCGCGCTGGCGATGGTTGCCGCCGGGATGGGTTTCGCCGTGGTGCCGCAGCTCGCAGTGCAATCGCGGCCCCTTCCCGGGCTGGTCCTGAGGCAGTTCGCCGGGCCGCCGCCGGAGCGGGTGATCAGCCTGATGAAACGGCGGGCCGTTCCGCTTTCCAAGCCCGCGGAAGAGCTCCTGGAACAGGTCAAACGGGCGCAGCCCTGAGGCTGCTCCTTTTTTGAAAGAACCGGCTTTCCTCCCCTTGTATGCAGTCCGAATCCCGCTAGCTTTCACGCCATGCCACGCCCCTCGCTCCTCGCCGCATCCGCCCTTCTTTCCACACTTGCCGTTTCGAACGCCAAAATTGGTGTCGAGATCGTTTCCAAGGGCTTTGAACGCCCGGTCTGGGCCGGCGTCCCCAAGGGCGTGAAGGGCAAGCTCTGGATCATGGAACAAGGCGGCAAGGTCTACATCGTGGACGAAAAAACCGGCGAGCGCGAAGGCGGTGTTTTCCTGGACGTGAGCGCGGACGTGACCCGCAAGGGCAACGAAGAGGGCCTGCTAGGCCTGGCTTTCGCCGCGGACTTCACCAAGAGCGGCCGTTTCTATGTGAACTACACGGACAAGGAAAAGCAGACCCGCATCGTTCGCTTCACCTCCAAGGACGGCAAGACCACCGACCACGCCACGGAGGAAGTCATTCTCAAATACCCTTCCGAGTTTGAAAACCACAACGGCGGCTGGCTGGACTTCGGCCCGGACGGGATGCTCTACATCGGCAACGGCGACGGCGGCGCGGGCGATGACCCGCACAACAACGCCCAGAACCTGGGCAGCTATCTCGGCAAGATCCTCCGCCTCGATGTCTCGCCGAAGACCGGCTACAAGGTGCCCGACGACAACCCCTTCGTGAGCAACAAGGACGCCAAGCCGGAAATCTGGTCCTATGGCGTGCGCAATCCCTGGCGTTGCTCGTTTGACCGCGAAACCGGCGATTTCTGGATCGGCGACGTCGGCCAGAACAAGTGGGAGGAAATCGACTACATGCCGAAGGGCAAGGCCTCCGGAGCCAACTTCGGATGGCGCCTGCGGGAGGCGGACAAGGAGAACCCGAAGAAAGACGTCGGCGGCCCGCTGCCGGACAAGGCGATCGATCCCGTTTACGTCTATGACCACGGGATGAAGGAGAAGGAAGGTCTCTCCGTCACCGGCGGCTACGTCTATCGCGGCCCCATCAAGGAACTGCAGGGCCGCTATATCTTTGCCGATTATCAGAATCCCCGCATCTGGTCCTTTGTCTTGAAGAGTGGCAAGGCCACCGATTTCGAGGACATGACCAAGGATCTCCAGCCTGAAGGTGGGAGGATCAATCTGATTTCGTCATTCGCGGAGGATAACGACGGGAATCTTTACATCTTGGACCACACCGGCCCGGTGTATCGGGTGGTGGACAAGTGAGGCTTCTTCGTTCGTTGTGACGCCTTTTGACCACGCCACGGCTCCGTCCATGTCCGCTTGAGCTCTTATTGGCGGTCTGCCGGACGGGTGCTTCCTGCCAAAAAGGTTTCCGCTTTTGGTGGCGTTTGCCAAAGGCAAGTGGCTCCTCCTTCAGGTGACGGGGGCGTGCGTTTGCCCGAGGCGTGGCGGTTTTTAAATGATCAAGGCCTCATCCCAACCTCCTAAAGGAGGAACCACTTGCCTTGGCAGACGCCCGGGAACGTGGACGAATTACGAGCAGCAATAGCCCGTCCGGCAGAACGCCTGAAGGCGTCACAACGAACGAAGAAATCACGCGGTGCCCGGCAACGCCGGTTCCGCCGTTTCTTGAATGAGAACGCGCAAGTCCGCGTGCGCGCCATCCAACCGGGGATCTTCCGCGATGATTTTGTCCGCGAAGGCTCGCGCTTCCCGCAGGAGTGCCGTATCCGCGAGGAAGTCAGCGAAGCGCAGGTCTGAAAGCCCGCTCTGCATGGTCCCCAGCACATCCCCCGGCCCTCGGAGCCGCAGGTCCGCCTCGGCGATTTCAAATCCATCCGCAGTCGCTTCCAACACCTTGAGCTTCTCCAGCGCCTCGGGGCTCTTGCCATCGGTTAGAAGAACGCAATAGCCCTTGTGCCCGCCCCGGCCGATACGTCCCCGCAACTGATGGATCTGGGCGAGGCCAAAACGCTCCGCGTGGTGCAGGATCATCACGCTCGCATTCGGCACATCAACACCCACCTCGATCACGGTGGTCGCAACCAGCGCGGCAATCTCCCCTTCCCGAAAGCAGCGCATTACCTCCTCCTTTTCCTCCGGCTTG
>CAXTTX010000079.1:2623-2950 GCA_964247045.1 uncultured Verrucomicrobiales bacterium
TGCCGTGGATCATTCCCACCGCATGCCCCGACAGACGTTTCTTCCATTTCTCGAAAGCCTCCGTGGCGGACTCCGCCTTGAGCGTTTCGCTTTCCTCCACCAGCGGATAGACGAGATAGGCCTGACGCCCCTGGGAAAGCTGGTCCTTCACGAACTTCGTCACGTCCTGTTGCTTCGCACCGATCCTTACCGCCGTGATGATCTTTCCACGGCCCGGCGGTTTCTCATCCAACAGGGAAACGTCCAGATCCCCATAGATCGTCATCGTGAGAGTGCGCGGAATGGGCGTGGCGGTCATCACCAGCACGTCCGCCGCATCGCCCTTGG
>CAXTTX010000079.1:2960-15168 GCA_964247045.1 uncultured Verrucomicrobiales bacterium
ACTTTCCCCTGGCGGATCAAGGAAGCGCGCTGCGAAACACCGAACTTGTGCTGCTCGTCGATCACCACCAGCCCGAGGTCCCGGAACAAGGCGGCATCATAAAGCAAGGCATGGGTGCCAATGACGATCTGGGGCTCGCCCTCGATCTCCAGGTGGCTGCTTTCCTCGCGGTTGCCGGTGCGCAGGGCGACGCGAATGCCGAGCGGCTCCAGCCAGCGCCGGAAGGTGAGGTAGTGCTGTTCCGCGAGAATCTGCGTGGGTGCCATCAGCGCCGCCTGGCAGCCGGAATCGATCGCGAGCAGCATCGCCGCCATCGCCACAAAGGTCTTCCCCGATCCCACATCCCCTTGCAACAAGCGGTTCATCGGCCGCGTGGAACGCATGTCCACCAGGATTTCCTTGATCGAGCGCTTCTGCGCACCAGTTAGATCAAACGGCAGGCTCCCGTAAAACCGCTTCAGCGAGGCCGTGCTTTTCCCCAGCACACGCCCCGGCAGTTCGCCGTGACGGGAACGCCGCCAGACCACGTTGAGCTGCAGGGCGAAAAATTCCTCGAAAGCGAACATCCTCCGCGCCACCTGCGCGGCCTCCGCCAGTTCCGGGAAATGCACGTCACGGTAGGCACCGATGCGGCCCGAATTACGAAATCCCTCGTAGTTCACACCGAGTGTCGCCGGATCGGTCTGGTGGAGCATCAAGTGGACGATCTCCCGGAGCCGGCGCTGGGCGATCCCGGATATATTCCGATAGATCGGCACGATCCTCTCGATGTGGATCGACTCGCCTTCATCCTCCTTCAGGATCTCGAATTCCGGATGATCCATGATCAACCGCCCGTTCGTCTCCTTCACCTTGCCGTAGACGCTGACCTCGTGGCCGGCCGCCACCAGCTTCTGGATGAAGGGCATGTTGAACCACCGGCAGGTGATCTTGCCGGAGCCGAAGATCCCGCCGGAACCGTCCATCACCACCGCCTCGTAGAACCTGCGCCCGGGCCCGAAGTGCTTCAGCGAGGCATCCACCACCGTGCCACGGAGGCAGACGGCCGCCGCCGATGCCTGCCGCGGAAACGCGTCAAAGCGGCGACGGTCCTCGTAGCGCTTCGGCAGATGATCCAGCAGCGAGAGTGGCGTCGCAAAACCCGCCGTCGCCAAGGCCATCACCTCCTTCGCCGGGAGCAAGGGCAGCGATGCCAGGTTTTCACGGGCAGGGAACATCGGCTCAAACCGGCGGCAAGGCTCCCAAGCTCTGCAAATAGTTGTAGCTGTAAATTCCCGTCGAGTGCCCGTCGCCCCAGAAGAGCTGGATCGCGTAGCCGCCCACGGTCTGGAATTTCACCAGCTCAAACGCGCCGGGACCATGCTCCACCCTCGGCCGCAGGATCCGGCCCATCGCGTCCGGCTCGCCTTGGCAATTCGCGCAAGGACAAGCCCGCCGCAGCATGGGCAACGCCAGATAGGCCTCGGAACCATCGGAAAAAGACAGCGCGAGCTCCTCCCCGATCACGGTCGCGTTCTCTAAAATCACGGACATGCCGGGAGTTTCTCCTTATCCGAGTTCGCCGTCCACCCGATAGGCGCGTTTGCCGAAAATGGCGGAGCCCACGCGCACATGAGTCGCACCTTCCTCGATGGCCACCTCGTAGTCGCCGCTCATGCCCATGCTCAAGGCTGGCAACTTCACGGCGAACTCCGCCTCCAGCCCGTCCCGCAGTTCCCGCAATGCACGGAACCATTGCCTTGCAGACTCCGCATCCGGCCCTTCTGGCGGAATGCACATCAACCCCAGGATTTCCAGCCGTTTCATTTCCAGCAGCGGCCCGATTTCAGCACGCAGGACATCCGGCTCGAAGCCGCCCTTGGTCCGTTCCCCGCCGATGTTCACCTGCAAGAAGACCTTCGGAAAAAGCCCCAGTTCACCGGCGACCCCATCCGCGTATACCGCCAGCCGCGATGAATCAATCGCATGGATCACCTCGAAATGCTGCAACAGCTTCCTCACCTTGTTGCGCTGGACACCGCCAATGAAATGCCAGTGAAGCGCTCCCGGAAGGCTCGCGATCTTCGGCTCCGCCTCTTGCAACTTGCTCTCGCCAAAGACCAGTTGCCCCGCCGCACAGGCATCCCGCACGGATTCCGCGGGGAAGGTCTTTGAAACCGCGATGAGCTGCACCGCCTCGGGATCCCGGTCTACCCGGGCGCAGGCCGCGGCCATCCTCTCATGGACGGCGGAAAGGTTCTCGGCGATCTCCGGCATCAGTGCGCGTCAGCCGTGCCTGTCTTCAGTATCCCGGCCAGCCGGGCATTTTCCGTCAATTCCACCAGATCCTTCACCACGGAAAGACTCTCGCGTTTGAGAGGGTCGATACCGGTGGGCCACTTCGGCGTTTGATCGAGATCTTCCGCCTCGTCCTTGGCCCGCATCATGTACGCCGTGTTTTCCTGGCCGGGGTCGTATTGCTTGAGGTCCGCGCCCTTTTCCAGATCGTCCAAGGTGATCTTGTAGAAGGTGTAGGTCTTCTTGTCCTCTTCGGAGATCTTGGCGAAGCGTGTCTTGCGTTCCGCGTTGCGTTCCTTCTGCAGGGTATCGGACTCCTGGAGTTCCTTCTCCCGGTCATCCTTGTTCAGCGAGAGCTTGTTCGCCTTGATACGGTCCTTCGCCTTGAGGATGTCCTGGATGATATAGCCGTAATCCTTACTCGCGTTCACGCGCTCCTGGCTCAGTTCCTTCAGCCGGGGGATAAAAAGCCCCTGGACGTCCAGCGGCCGGAAATTGCCAGCCGGGCGGATCCGGTCGTGTGGCAGGCAGTGGTCCAGGAAAGATTCGCCGACGTCCAGGGCATCCGTCAGGCTCGGCGTTACGATCTGTGGCACCACGCCGTCCATCTGCGTGGACGAACCGGAGGGACGGTAGAACTTCTGGATCGTCACCTTCAACACGCCGGCCCGGTTGCGGGCGGCGAAAAGCGGCAGCATGCGGCCGATGTCCATCGGCTGTTGCACCGTACCTTTTCCAAAGGTCGAGGAATCCCCGACGATCACCGCGCGGTTGAAGTCCTGCAAGGCACCAGCGAGGATCTCGCTCGCGGAAGCGCTGCTCTTGTCGATCATCACCACCATGGGTCCGGTGTAGATCGGCTTGCCGCCGTCCGCATCCTTCACCTGCACTTGTCCCAAGGTGTTCTTCACCTGTACCACCGGGCCACCTTCGATGAAAAATCCGGTCATGCGCCGCACTTCCTCCAGCGAACCGCCACCGTTGTTGCGCAGGTCCAGGATCAGCCCGTCGATCTTCTCATCGGTCAACCGCTTCAGGATGCGCTCCACGTCCACCGAGCAACGGATCTTCCCTTCATCGAAGTCCGCGTAAAACGATGGCAGGGTGATGACGCCCAAGCGATGGGGTGTCCCCTTGTCCGACTTCATCTCGATGACTTCCCCGCTGGCCTGCTCATCCTTCATCTCCACCTTGCCGCGCTGGATCACGATGAGCTTCGTCTCGCCCGGGGCACCGCCCGCAGGCTCGACCTTGATCGCCACCGAGGTGCCTTCCTTGCCGCGGATGAAATCCACGACCTTGTCGATCTTCATGAACATGATATCGATCATATCCTCCGGCTTGCCGGTATTGAGAGAGTCCACCGCAACGACGCGATCATTCAGCTTCAGGACGCCGCCACGGTCCGCCGGACCTCCCACCACGATGCCCATGATCTTGGTCGCGCCGTCTTCCTCCGCCTGGAGCAACGCGCCGATTCCCACCAACTCGTTCTTCATCCCGTCCTTGAAGCGGCTCATCTCGCGCGCGCTCATGTAGTCGGTGTGTGGATCATAGGCCCGGGCCACCGCGCTCAGGAAATAGTTCGCGATCTCCTCGTCATTGACGTCCTTCACGCTCGCGAGGAAGCGCTTGTAGCGCAGGGAAACCTTCTCGACCGGGCTGCGGTCGCCGGCACTCGGGTCCGGCTTGTTCTGTTCCTTGGAGAGCTTCGTGAGCAATTCACGCCGCATCGTTTCGCCCAGCACGGCTTCCTTGATCTGTAGGCTCCACAGGTCGGAGGCCTCCTTGTCATTCTTCGGCCATGGCGCATCCTTCCGGCTCAGCATGACCGAGTCTTTTTTGGAGAAATCGAAGTCCTCTTTGAGAAGCTTGTCTGCCAAAGCCACGCGCTCCTCCACGCGCTTTTCGAACACGCGGTAGATCTCCGTCGCCGCCGTCATGCTCGTGCCATGCAGCAGTTGCATGTGCAACTCCTCGCCGAACCGGGTATTGAAATCGTCCACATCCGCCTGGGTGAAATAGAGCCGCTGGAAATCCAGATCCTTCAGGTAATCATCCAGGAAACGGTGGCTGAGTTCCGCGTTGAAGGGCAGTTTCGCGAAGTGGCTGTTTTGCAGCATGATCGCCATCTGGCGACCCACCTCGTTGAAATCCGCTTGCTGGGCGCAGGCGCTGCAGGAGAACGCGGCAATGGCGGCGGCGGATGCCGCCTTGCGGAACCAAGAGAGAGTCATGAAGGTCAAACGGGAAGAGGTTTGAAATGTTTCAAGAAAGTGCCACGTCCTCCGCCATTGTCGATTTCAAAACCCGGAAATCCCCTCACTTGCCCGCTTTGCGCTGGCTCAGCCAGGCCCGGAAATAAGCCTCCTTGGCTGCCCGCTCCAGCGCCTCCGGATCGATAGCCGTGTAGCCGGCATCCGCGGAAACCGGCCGCCGACCCAGCGTCACGTCCAGCTTCAAGACCTTTTCCTCACGCATGATTCCCAGCCGCACCTTGGCACCTGGCTTGAGCATCCGGATTTTGCCTTGCAGCAGCTTGGAAGCCTCCCCATCCGGCCAGACTTCATCATTCAGGCTCACAATGAGATCATTGACCCGCAATCCCGCGGATTCTCCCGCGGTGCCCGGCTGCACCAGGCCGACACGGACTACGCTGCGCGGCTTGGCATCACCCGGCACGCTCGCCGCCTCGTCTCTCATCGAGATGCCGATAAAGCCTTCACCATCCCTCTGATATTCCTCGTTCACGAGGGCCTTGACCGCATTCAGGCACCGCACGCGCACCTCGGGATCGTCCGCGTCGCGCGACTTTTCCAGCAAGTCATCCAAGGCCGTTTTTTGATTCTGTCGCGCCCAGTCCACCAGCTCCGCCTGCGCCTTTTCCCGCTCTTGAAAAGAGGGCGAAGCAAGCGCCGCCAAGGGCCCGGCGGGAGCCTCCACCGCCGCCGAAGGCGATAGGGCGCTTATCAGGGATAGCAGCGCCGCCCTGCAAATGGTTCGGGACACCCGTCGCATGCAGGCCATGCTAGCCGCCTTTCCGAAATTGGAAATCTGATTTTGCCCCGATGAATGTCTCCAAAACTCGGTGTCGCCCGCTCAATTTCCGAGCATGTTCTTGGGCGGGATATCGATCGTATCGTTCCGCTGGAGGGGAATTTGCATGAACTGCGGCTTTGTCACGTCGTAAGTCCGCTGGTTGCCATCGCGGATGACCTTCACGCGTTTCATACTGCCGAACTCCGACGCTCCACCGGCAGCTTGGATGGCACCCCAGAGCGTCAGTTCCTTGCTGTAGGGAACGGGGCCCGTCCTCCGGACGAAACCACCGACCATCACCGTTTCCTGGGCGACTTGGGCACCGATAGAGGTCGAAATCACCTGGATGGTCGGGTTGGTATAAATCCCGGCGCTCTTGTAACGGGCCTGCAGGGAGGACTGGAGTTCCTCCGTACGCATTCCGGCCGCACGCACTTGGCCGATGAAGGGCATGTTGATCATGCCACCTTCAGATACCGGGTAGGTGTTCGTCACCATGGCACGGTCTGAGTCCGGCACGCCGGAAATCGAGATATTGATGGATTTACCGGCCTCGATCTGCCCATAGGCGCAGACGGTGGCGAGCACCAAGGCAATCAATCCGGAAAATAGGCATTTGAGGTTCATGATCGTGATACGTTGGGATTTGGTTCTTTTTTAAAGACTGGAAAGTTGCCCGTGCCATGCTTCGGGGCGGGCATGCCTCGGGAGCCGAGGCATGGCAAACCTGCCGTCCGTGCAATCGCACCTCCGGCAAGCCGGGGAGAAAATAACCCGTTTCGCGCCGCGAGTCCACACGCGTTTCCGGATCGTCGAGATTTCCCAAACAAGCCGGATGACTCGCGCGATGCCCGGTTACGGCCCGGGGGTGCTACCGAGACGGTCACCATCCCCTCCAGTTCTTTTGCAGCACCTCGATGCTGTCATTCCGCAGCAGGCGCATTTGCATCAGCTCCGGCCGGGTCGCATCCAGCGTTCTGACTTTCCCATCCCTCATCAATGTCACACGGCGCATGCTGCCAAACTCAGTCGCCCCGCCAGCAGCCTGGATTGCTCCCCATAGAGTGAGATTCGCCGAAAAGGGAACCATGCCCCGGGATCTCACCTGTCCGCCAACCACGACGGTCTCGTGATCAACTTCCTTCCCGCCTATTGTGTCGATCACCTGGATCGTCGGGTTGGTGAAGATTCCCTCCCGCTTGTAGCGATCCTGCAATGCAACCTGCAGTTGGGATGTTACCAGCCCCGCGGCACGGACTTGGCCGATGTGGGGAAGATTGATGGAACCATCCTCCGCCACCGGATAAAGCCCGTTGATTTGCGAGCGGTCTTCATCGCGCACACCTGCAATGGTGATCTGGATGGATTTGCCAGCCTGGATCTGGCCACCCTCTCCCCGGGTCGCGGAAAAAAGGCACAGTACGGCCGCAATGATACCAGAGAGGTTCATGTCTGTTTCGGGTTGGGGTTACGCCGCGAACCCGGTTAGTAAAGCTCCGTGTCGTTGCCACGGGCCGGGGCTTGCGGCTTCGCCGCGGCGGCCGGAGCCGGGGCGGACGAGGACCCCACCGCGGGCCCGATCTGGGACTCGGCGGGCGCGTAGTAGGTGTAGTAACTGGTGTAGTACTGGTACTGGCTGTCGCTGCGGACGTCCACGTTGTTCAGCACCACGCCGATGACATTGCCACCCACGTTTTCAACCGCCTGTTTCACACGGAGCAGCATGTTGCGTGGCAGCTTGCGGTGTTGCACCACGATCATGGTGAGGTCCACTTCGCTCGCCAGCACCGATGCATCGCTCACGCCGAGGATTGGCGGGCTGTCCACCAGCACGAGGTCGAAGCGTTGCTTCACGTCCTGGATGAGTTCCGACATGCGGCGGGAGTTGAGAATACCCGCGGCATCGGCGGGCAGGATGCCGGAGGGCATGAAATACAGGTTGTCCACCGGCGTCTGGAGAATCACGTCTTCCAGCATCAGCTCGGTGGTCAGGTAGTTGGTCAGACCGACCGAGTTGTTGATGTCGAAGAAGGTGTGCAGGCGCGGACGGCGAAGGTCAGCGTCGATCATGAGCGTGGTATAACCACCCTGCGCGCAGATGTAGGCGAGGTTGACGAGCGTGGTGGACTTTCCTTCGCCCGCGCCGCCGGAAACCACGGTGATCGCGTTGTCCTCGGGGTTCTTCCGGTTGAACTCGATGTTCGTGCGGAGAATCCGGTAGGCTTCGGCGTCCGGGCTCATGCCGCTCTGCTTGTGAAGCACGCCGACGTCCTTCGGGATGACAGCGAGCACCGGCACTTGAAGATAGCGCTCCACGTCCTCCAGGCTCTTCACCGAGGTATCGAGGTATTCGAGGAAGAAGGCGATGCCGACCCCGAAGATCAATCCCACCACGGCACCCAGGACCAGATTGAGAGTGACGTTCGGGCTAACAGGAGTCTGGGAAATCTGTGGTTCCTCGTGAACCACCGTGTTCGTCGGCAGGTTCTTGATCGTCATCTGCGCCCCCACCTGCTTGAGCTTCATCGTCTGCAGCAGCTCCTGGTCGGTTTCGAAATCACGTTTCGCGTCGACGTAGTCTTGCGCGTCGAGTCCCCGCTTGATTGCATCCTCGCGGGTTTCGTTCTTCATGCCTTCCACGTTCTTCAGGCGGTCCCCCGCCATGTCGAGCTGGGCCTGCAGCGTGGCGCGCAGGTTGACCACGCCCTCATCCAACTGGCGCTTCATGGCACCGATGTCCTGTTCGGCGGCGATCACGGTGGGGTGACGCGGCCCGAGACCCGTCAGCTTCAAATTGCTCAGTTGCCGCGTCGACTCGAGATATTGCGGATAGAGATTCTTGATGATGTTGTCCGGCAGATCCAGACCGGATGCGTAAACCATCAACTGGTCGCTGTCATACTTGAGCAGGCTGTTGATCTGGCTCTCCAACTGGAGCTTCTGCTGGGTCAGATCGTTGAAGGTCTCCATGGCGTCACGCGCCGGCTTGTCCTCATCAACACCCGCGGAACCGTAGAAGGAATCCTGCCCCTTGTAGATAATCCCCCGGTTCCGGACGATGGCGGTGAGGGCCTTGCGGCGCTCCTCAACCTTGTCTTCCTGGTCCCGGACGGCCTTGTTCAATTCATAAAGCGCCTTGTCCGCATCCCGGCTCTCGATCTCCGCCCGATAGGCGGTGTAAGCCTTGGCAACCTCAGCCGTGACATCACGCGCGTCTTCCTTGTTGACGTGGCGCACGCGGATGGAAATCAGGTCCGTTCCACGGATGTTCTGGGTCTGGACAATCCCTTTCAGAATGCGGATTGCGGTTTCCTTGTCCACACCCCACTTGTTGGTCAGCTCCAGGTTTTCGACGACCTTGGACAGCGAATTGCTGCTCTTGATCTTCTCGAACTCGGTTCCGAAGAAATTCTGCGTCATCCGCGACCCGCCAAAGGCGTCCTCACCGGTTCCCAAGGGATTGACCCCCGAGGAGCGCGGCTTCACCTCGATCGTCGCCTCGCTCTCGTATTTCTTCGGCATCACGTAAGTGATGACCGCCGCTGTCATGAAAACGAGCAGCAGCGTCAAAAGGATGATCCCATACCGATTCTTGATGACCTGCCAGTAATCAACCGCGTGGAGGGCGGACTCATTTTGTTGCGGAGTGGAGAGGTTCATTGGGGTTAGTCTTTCACATTTTCAAGGGAGTTCCAGATGAAAGAAAAACTCCCGCAATGAAAGACATTGCGGGAGCATTCAATCAAACAAATGATATCTTTATATGAGGCTTTCGTTTCGGAAACCAGCAGATCAGAACTCAGCGCTCACGCCAACGCTGATGCGATTGCGGTCGTAATCCTGACCGACGAAATCAGAAGTTTGGTGGGTGTAGTTGTAGGACACCGTGCCGGTCAACATATCCGTGAATCTGACGGAGAATCCGACGAAGGCATTGACCAGACTTTCGTCAGCATCGGCGACCGGGCTGCCAGGAGCGGCAGGTGCCAAGGCGCGGCCATCTTCAAACGAACTGGGGATGTAATCCACGCCGCCGAAGAGTGAAACCTTCGGGGAAATGACATATTCGGAAGAAATCCCCAAGCGAAGGGTTCCCCGGTTGTCGTATTCGGCAGGAGCTCCGAGTGCTGGGATGAAACGGACCGTGTCGTAGTTCTCAATTCCGTAACGGAGGAAGCCGCGGACGCTGAACTGTTGGTTCACCTGCGAATTCAAGGCAAGCTCGAGATACGGACTGGTTTGGTCGTCGCCATCATCCACGGAGTGGAACTGGGCACCAGCGCGGATGATACCGATCATGTTCGGGCTGAAGCGGTGCTCCGCGCCGACCAACAGGTACTGGTCAACATAGTTGGAGGAAAGGCCGTCACCCTCGGTGTCCGCATAGCGATATTCCGCGGTCAACACCGTTTGCGGCGTGAGCTGGTAGCGGAACTGGTTATACAGCATCCAGGTGAAGCGGTCATTATTGGCAACATCCGCGTAGTTGGCACCCGTGAGGCTAAGCCCGGTGTAGGTGGCCATACGCTCGGTCCAACGGAAACCGACGGAGTTGTCGGTCTGCCAGTAGAAATATTCACCGGCTTGACGGGAAGACGCGTATCCATACGCGTAGTCCGGTTCCAGTTCGTAGGAAACGAAGTTGCGGCTGGAGAAACGAAGACGCTCGCTGAAGCGATGAGTGAGGTTGAAGCCCACGCGGGACTGGCTGAAGGTATCATCCGAAGCGCCGGTCGTCGGCTCATCGAAGTAGTAGATCAGCCCGAGGCGCGCATAGACGTCGATCGTCGTCTGCGGCGTGATGCTCACGAAAGAAAGGCCAACGTAGGGATTGATGGCGAAGGAATCTTCCTCGCTGCCAAAGCCCGGCGCGACGTTGTCGTCGTAAATCAGGCTTGCGCCGACCACCCACTTGAGGGGCAGCGACTCTTGAGCTTCACTTCCAACGTAATAAAGTCCTTGGGAGTAGGCTGATCCGGCCATCAACAGGCTCAGGAGACCGAACGAAAATTTGCTTTTCATGTGAATTCTTTGGGTGGGTGACGGTTTTGGGCGAGCTTACAGCTTGGGCTCACTCAGAGATCGATATCCGACACGTTTGGCGGAGCGATGATGACGGGAGGAAGCTGGGGGATCAGCGGGTTGCCACCGGGACCACCAGGAGTCGGACCCACCGGTCCTTGGCCGGGGAAGTCGAGTGGATTGGGCATCGAGGCCACTTCGCCAGCAGGAGCCTTCGCATCCTTCGAACTTTTCGCACTGGAGCCTTCACCGAGGTTTGGGTCCAACTTCGCCATCACGGCTTGCACCGCGGCAAGCGCATCAGGAGCCACGGCAACCGCACACTGCGAGATCAAACGCATTTGCTCCGGAGCGGCGGTGGCGGCAGCCTCGACAATCGCGGCAACCGTTTCCACATTGGCCTTGGAGCCCTCGATCGCGGATTTCACGATCTCACAGGCGCAACCGGGAGCGGCGGCAACCTCCTTGGAAACAATTTCAAGGACTTTCGATTGCTCGTTGTTGACGGCATTTTTCACCGAAACCGAGAGGGCGATGCAATCGACATCCTTGGTTTCAGCGGTCGCTGACAACATTCCTACGGCGGCGCTTAGCACCACGAAGCCAATGGTCTTTTTCATATCGGGAGATTTTTCTACGTATGGGGAACTGGAAATTTTCATGGAGCGGGCAGCGGGAATCGAACCCGCATGTCTAACTTGGAAGGATAGCGCTTTACCACTAAGCTATGCCCGCGATGACGAGCCCTATAAAACCCGCTTAGCCCCGTCGGATCAAGCCTTTTTTGGATTTTGATAGAATTTATTCAGGTTTTTATTAAATGTTAGAGACCCGTTGGTTTTCAAGCACTTATTGCAGATCCCTTGATTGAAGCTATCTTTTGATTGTCAACGGCTTGCATTTTGCACGGGCGTTTCAGGCGAACCTGTCCTGCTAGAGTCCGGTTGGATGGCCCAAAAAGCTCCAGCCCACCCCGAACCGGTCCCCGAGGACCTCCGCCACGACTCTCACGCCGAAGGTCTCTGTCGCGTAATGTCCTCCGTACAACAAGTTTACGCTAAGTTCCTCCGCCAAGGGGTAACTCCAATGGGGGCCCTCCCCTGTCACGAACGTGTCCACTCCGGCTGTGGCCGCTTTTGATACCTCGCTGCCGGCCCCGCCAGTGATGATTCCTACCAAAGAGGGCCTTTCCGGTCCGGCCGGACAGAGGTGGACGTTCCCACCAACAGCAGCGGAGACAGCCTCCACCAAATCCGAGCGGGAGCCGTCCCAGCGGCCGCGGATGCCGAGCAGCAGGCCGTTTTGCTCGAAAAACGGCTCCGGATCCTGCAATCCGACCGCCTGGGCGAGGAGAATGTTGTTCCCCCACTCCGGGTGGACGTCCAGCGGGAGGTGCGAGGAATAGATCGCGAGTCCTGCTTCCATGGCGACTTTTAACTTCCGGTAGAAGGCGCCGGTGACCATCTGAGGCCCCTGCCAGAACATGCCGTGGTGGACAATCAACAGGCCCGGCCCCCCGGCGGCGGCCTTCTCGATGACGGGCAACGAAGCATCCACGGCGGCGACGATCCGGCCGACCTGGCCTTCGTTGGCGAGTTGGAGGCCGTTCATGGCTCCGGAGTAGTCGGGAATGGAGGCGATCCTCAGTTCCCGGTCCAGAAAGGAGACGATTTCATCCAGCGAGGCCATACGCGAGTCAATCATGGCGGCTCCAAATGACAACGCCGGGGGTGGCGGAGACGGATTTTCCTCCGGTGAACTGTACCAAATCGGTGCTCAGCGGGACTTCCCAGCGTTTGGGAGCGCCTTGCCAAGGGATTTCCAAGACGGCGGCGTGAAGGGCGTGGCGCGGGAGGAGGAGGCGTTGGCG